>CANPJT010000013.1 GCA_947574255.1 uncultured Mycoplasmatota bacterium | reverse complement strand
AGAAAGATTCAACGAAAGAAATCACGAACATAAATATAGTGAATGGACATACAACAAAGAAACCGGAAAAGAAGAAAGAGTATGTAGTGAATGTGGTAGTGTTGAAACAAGAGAACATGAACATAAATTAAGTGAAAAAGAAATAACACCAAATGAAAAAGAAGGAATCCATAACGAAGTACAAAAATGTAATGTATGTGGAGAAGTAATAGAAAAAGAAGTAGCATGTACAAGTGATGGAAAAGTATATTACGAAACCAAAGAAGATGGAAGAGTAGTAGAATATAGTATATGTAGTGAATGTAAAGAAAGATTCAACGAAAGAAATCACGAACATAAATATAGTGAATGGACATACAACAAAGAAACCGGAAAAGAAGAAAGAGTATGTAGTGAATGTGGTAGTGTTGAAACAAGAGATTTAAGTCATGATCATTCATCATTAAAAGGAACTATTGCATATGTAAAAGAAGAAGATTATAATGGTATTTGTCATATAATTACTAAGAAGTGTCCAACTTGTGGCTATACTGAAGAAGAGGAAATAGGACATCAATGGGAAGTATTATATGAAGATGATGAATATATATATGTATCTTGTTTCTGTGGCGTTGAATGGGATGGCACAAAATTAGAGGCTGGAATATCTTCTCATAATCATGAAGAAGAAGAAGTTTTAGTACGTAAATTAAAAAAATAATTTGAATGAAAGTGGTGAAATAAATGAAAACAGGAAAAAAATGGTATAAATCAGTTACTAATTGGTTAATTATTATAGCTTGTATAGTGTTAATACCAGTATTAATAATAAATTTAAGTATTATGTTTCAAGCAAAGACTAACGAAGACAAAGTTCCTAATATATTTGGATATAAACCTTTCATGGTCTTATCTGGATCGATGGAAAATGAAATTCATAAAGGTGATTTGATAATAACCAAGATTGTTGATTCTAAAACTGTAAAAGTAGATGATGTAATAGCTTTTAGAGATGCTGAAAATACTGTAACCACTCATAGAATTATTGATAAAATTGAAGAAGATGGAGAGACTTACTTTATTACTAAAGGAGATAATAATAATACTCAAGATTTAAATTTAGTAAGTCTTGATGATATCGAAGGAATTTATGTAGGTCGTATTCCGGGAATTGGTTCCATGATGAATAGTTTATCTGAGCCAACAACTATGATAATATTACTTTTAGGAATAACTATTATATTTAGTATAGGTTTTACTATTTCAAGTAAAAAACAAAGAGAATTAGAAAGACAAGAATTCTTAGAATTTAAAAAAATGAAAGAAGAAATGGAAAATAATACTAAAAAGGAGACCAAGAAAACGAAGTCTATAAAAGCTGTAGAAGATGAAGAGCTTCTAGAAGAAAAGCCTGTAAAAAAAAGAATTAGTACAGCTGTTAAAAGTAGTCCTAAAGAAAAAACTAAAGGGACTACTAAAACAAAAACTACTACTACTAAAAACAGTACAAGTTCTAAAACAAAAGCAAGTGCGGCTACAAAAAAAAGTACCAAAACTGATACTAAAAAGGTAGTAGTAAAAAAAAGCAATTCTAAAAAGGCTGAATAAATTTGATAAACTCTCTTAAAGAGTTTATATAGATTGGGTGCTATTATTCATCCAGTGCATAGTACTATGCATAAAAAATTGGTAATTGAAGGAGGTGAAAATAGAATGAAAAAGAAAGGTATGGCTTTAGGAGCATTATTAATGGCTGTTGCAATTACTGGTTATTCAGTAAGTGGAACTTATGCTAAATATATATCTTCAGTAGATTTAACTGATGAAGCAAGAGTAGCTAAATGGGGATTTAATGTAACTGATGAAAACGGAGACCCTATTTCAGATAACAAAGTAAATCTATTCGCTTCATCATATTACAATAATGGTAACAAATATGTTCAATCATTAAATTGTGATGTTGATGGAAATAACTGTGATAAGGTTGTAGCTCCTGGTACTCATGGAACATATACTTTTAAATTAGCTGGTGAAATGGAAACAAGATATAATTTATCTTTTGAAATTGACTCTGCAAATGATTTTGTTGTTTATTATAAAGCAAAAACAACAGGAGCTAAAGTTGGAGATCAATTCGATAAGAGAACTAAAGCAGAAATTATCGCTGAATTAAGTCTTGCTTCAACAGCTACTGACAAAGAAATTTCAGATGCTGCTAAAACTGCAGGTTATTCAGAATATCGTCCATTAAGATATAGTATTACTTATACTAGAGGAAATGATACAACTGATTTATCAGCAGCTTTAAAGAATTTAACTGCTGATAAACTTGCAGCTGCATTAAATAAGTATAATGCTGATCACGCTGCTACAGGATTTGCTCCTGGAGTTATGAATCAACAATATGCTATAACTTGGGAATGGGCTACTGAAAATAAAATCGATGGTGACGATGCTAAATTTAGTTTAGTTGATGAATTAGATACTTTTGCTGGTCAAAATTTATCTAAAGAATCTGATAAAGTTGAATTTGGTATAAAAGTTACTGCAACTCAAATTGCAAGTGATTTTTCAGAAGCTAACTAATAAGTTAAACGGAAGTTTTTTAACTTCCAAATAAGCCTATGAAATTCATGGGTTTATTTGGGAGATTAAAGTTTTTAAAAAATAGGGAGGTACGGTATGAAAGATATCGATAATAATGAAAAAGAAAAGAAAAATAGGATAGTTATATATATAATTGTATTAATTGTTATTTTGCTTTCTTTAATAACAAGTTGTAGTTGTACCTCTAGATTTTTTGGAAAAATAGGAGATTTATTTCGAAATGAAGGAATCTTTGTTCTTGATAATGATGCCGGAGATCAAGAAATAATAAGAAACAAAGATTTAAGATTCGATAAAGATGTATTAGAAATATCACTTAGTGATATTAAGGCTAAATTAAGTTATACATATAAAAATATAAATCCCGACAAACTGACTTGTTCAACAAGTGATGCAGATATTGCAACTTGTTATGTTCAAGACGGATTTGTAGTAATTAATCCCAAAAAAATAGGAACTGTAACAATTACCTTACAAACTAACGCAAATGGTAAAACTTATGAAGCAACAGCAACTGTTATTATAACTGATGCAAAAAGAAAAATAATGTTAGCCAATAAATCAGGGACAATTAATTTGTATTATACTAACAAAAAAATAGTTGCTTACAATTTATTTGGGATATCTGGTAGTGTTAGTGTTACATCGAGTGATGAGAAAATTGCTACAGCAAAAGTATTAGATGGAGTTATTAAAATAACTGCTTTTAAAAAAGGTAAAGCTAAAATAACTGTATCAGTTGTGTATAATGGTGAAGTTTATGAAGCAACATATGACTTAACTGTTATAAATCAATCACCAACCAGTGGAAGTACAGGGGGTAATCAATCTACAAAACCGGGTACGAGTGATAATACCACAGGTGGTGATAGTGAAAGTGATACTAGAGATACAAATAACTACTTAGAAACTTTAGCCGGTAAAAAGAATTCAAGTGGTAATAAGTATGATTTAAATGAAGAATTTGTAAAAACAGATAGCAACAAGGTTTACACAATTAATGTTCCATATAATGAAAAAAATATTTCATTAATTGCTAAACCAGAAAGTGAAAAGTATTCAAAAATCACCTATACTTTAATCAATAATAGCAATCCAAATGGTAAGGAATTGAGTAATTTAGATGATATACCATTAGATTCAGGAGATAATATTGTTAAAATAGTTGTAACAGCCGAAAATGGTAGTACAAGAGAATATACAGTAGTTATTCACAAACCTGTAAGGACAATTAATATTGATGGTGATATTCATAATATTAACATTAGTGATGGATTATATACTTTGAACTATCATGTTTATGATGATGATGAACAAAATGAAGTTAATGATTACAAAGTAGATGATTTAAATTTAGTAACTGACTTTAAAGGAGAAGTAAAAATTTATAAAGGATATATTACTTTAATTCCTGATAAAGAAATGATTGATAAAGAGGCAACACTTTCTTTAACTATAAGAGACAATAATGCCCAAGATAGTACTAAAATTAAAGTTAATTATGATTATTATTTAGGTGGTCCAAATCAAATCAAAAAATACGATATATCATATTTTGATGCTGATGATAGCTCTAAAACAATTATTATTAATACCAATGCCTTTAGTAATGAAGAAAATGGTGTTGATTGGAAATATGATAAAGATACTAAGGTATTAACAATTTGCTCAAAAACAAATAAATCAACTTGTATATATGTAGAAGCAAATGGAGATATTTCATCTTTAGAATATAAAAGTGGTAGCGGAGAAGATTCGCTTGCAATAGTAGTAAACGGAAATATAAATGATAAAGGTGAGGGAAAAGGAATATTAAAAGTTTCTGGAACAGCTTTTGATAGAGATATTCCAGACGCATTTGATATAGAAGTTTCAATTCACCAAAAATTCAATGTTACAATTTCTGCCAATGCTACAAAATATGGTGATGACGTATTCTTTGCAGATGTAGAGTATGATAAAAATGGAAATATTACTAAGTTAGTTAAAAGAACAGAAATTGTAAATGGTAAAAATGAAAATATCAAAGTATATGAACATGTCATAACTGGTATTGGAAATAACATAATAGATTTAGCTGATTTCGCTGCATTTAGAGCATCAACAACAGGTTGTGAGTATTATAAAGTTGAAAGCTTTAATACTAAAGCAGATGGAACAGGAACTACTTATACAATTTCAGAAGTAATTTCTATAGCAAATAAAAATTTAGTTAATAATTTAGAATTATATGCAATTTATGCTAAAGATCCTATTAAAATAATTGGAAGTGTAGAATCAGAAAAATTTGAATACTTAACATTAAAAGATGATCCAGAAATAACTAATATAGCACAACACTTATTCTATAATAAGGATTATGCTAAGTATTATGGAACAAATGCAAATGATTCCTATAAAAAAGTTATTTATCCAGGAGTATCTGGTATTTACGATATGTATTTTGTAAATGCAAATGATACTATCAAAACAATTAAAGGATTATCTTTAGAAGAAATAGATACTATCTGTGTTTCTGAAAAAGGGGTTAATGGATGTCTAAGTATGGCTTATAGTATTTTATATAATAATCAAGCTTTCTATGGTAGTGAAAATAGATATGAAATTCTAAATAAAGGTCAAAAAGGTGCTGTACAATATATTACTCTTCCTGATATAAAACTAGATGGTAAAAAAACAACTTCAGATGAAATTGGAATTCAACTTAAATGGAAATGGGTTGAAGAAAGTGAAGGGTATAATACAACAGATGAATTAGATACTTTAATTGGAAATAAGTCAGCAGAAGCATCAAATGATAAATCAATTAATGATTTATATAAGTTAAGAGTAGGAGTAAAATATACAACAGAAGATACTCAATGTAAATAATAAGGGGTAATTGCAATGAAAGTAGTAAAAAATGTATTAGTTGCCATAATAACGATTGTTTTAATATTATTAGTTTCTTTTGGTATTTATAATTTTGTTTGTATCAAAATTTTAAAACAAGAATATGCTGCTATTAAGGGTTATACTATTTTAGAAGTTGTTTCAGGATCCATGGAACCAACCATAAATATAGGTGATTTAATAGTTATAAATGTAAATGATAATAATTATAAACAAGGCGATATTGTAACATTTAGAGATATTGAAGGTTCATTTGTAACTCATCGAATTATCAATATTGATGATGAAGTAATGACAACAAAGGGAGATAATAACGATACTATAGATGATGAAATTAAAACTAATCAGATAATTGGTAAATTTGTTTTAAAATTAAATGGTTTAGGAAAAATTCTTTCATCATTTAGAAGTCCCTTTGTTATGGGAATGATTCTGTTTATTGGTGTACTAATTTGTTATTTAATAAGTACTGATAAAAATGGCAAACCCATACTTACTGAAGAAGAAAAAGAATATAAAGAATTTTTAGAATATCAAAAAAATACAAATAAAAATACTACAAATAGAAAAAAAGATATAATTGTTGATAGTAAAAATACTATTAAAAAAACACCAACAAAAAGCAGTGCTAAAGTATCAACAAAGAAAAAAGGTGTAATAGTTAATAGTAAAACTACAGCTAAGAAAACACTAACAAAAGCCAAGGATACTACTTCTGAAAAAAAAGGAAAAGTAGTATCAACAAAGAAAAAAGGTGTAGTAGTTAATGGTAAAACTACAGCCAAGAAAACATCAACAAAAGCCAAAGATACTACTTCTGAAAAAAAAGGAAAAGTAGTATCAACAAAGAAAAAAGGTGTAGTAGTTAATGGTAAAACTACAGCCAAGAAAACATCAACAAAAGCCAAAGATACTACTTCTGAAAAAAAAGGAAAAGTAGTATCAACAAAGAAAAAAGGTGTAATAGTTAATAGTAAGACTACAGCTAAGAAAACACCATCAAAGAAGGAAAAATAGGTGAAGTATATGAAAGGTTTATTACAGAGTAAGAGATTTAGAACAAATTTATATAAATGGTTATTTATGTACACAGGAGTTATGATGCTTCTTATTACTGTGATAACCTATTCAAAATATATTAGCAGTTTTACTTTAAAAGATTCTGCTAGATCTACTAAATTTAATATAGCAGTAGATTATTTAAATTGTGACCAAATTGAAGATAATGAAAGTTGTTCTTTAGGGTTTTATAGACCAACAAGTGAAATTAAATATGGCTTCACTTTATCTAAAGAAATAGAAGTTAAAACTATATTAGCCTTAAGTATTAGAATTCATAATGATTTTAAAATGAATAGTTTAACTATAAACGATATAAAATATAATTTAAATTATAATGAAGATAGTACAAAACTAATTAGCTTATCACAAGGAGAAGAAAAATATGTTGCTGTTCATGATATAAGTATTGGTAAAGATATAATTATATTACCAACTCAAGAAAAACTTATAATAAATGATATTCATTCTTATACTTTAAGTAGCATTGTAGCACCTAATACTAATTATATAGATAAGTATCAAGTTGCTATCAAATACAATGGTGATGATATTGATTATCTAGAAGAACACAATTATAATAAAGATAATGGGTATGCAATAAGCGTTGATTATTCAGCCAAGCAAACTAGTGAATAAAAAGTATTGGAAAGGAGGGGTAAGTTTTGAGTAAAACAGGAAAAATAAAGTATAATAAACGAATAAATAAAGTAATTGGTTATACAATACTATTTATAAGTTTTATTAGTTTTAGTATTTATCCTGAATCACATTCTAAATATGTAACAAAAAAAGAAGAAGCATTAGTTTATAATACAAATTTGTATAAGTTGAATCAAGGAACAATTACTGAAGGTAATATTAAATTAGAAGAAAAAATTACTCTAGGTGGAGAAAATCATGTTTCTGATCACAAAACTGCATATTTAACATTGAATTTTGATCGAAGTTCAGTCGTTAAAAATAAAACAGATAAATATTATATAGATATTAATGTAGAACCTAAAAATGCTTGTGAAATTGTTGAAATTACAACACAAGCAAAAAAACAAAACTTGACAAAAGGAACAATTACTTATACTAAAGCACAAAATACTTTAGCAGAAGGAGAAGAACCAGTAAATCCAGCTAATACTGTAGTTATTAAATGTAACGTTGAAGATATTATTGATGATACAGGAAAATTAGAAGTTCCAATAACTATTACAGAAAGAGTAGGAATAAAAAATCCCGAAGTATTTACATATTTAACCGGTTCTTTTATTGATGAAGATTATTATAAATTAAATCCAATACCTCCGAGCACAGATAAACCTATTATTTCAGAAGATAACTCCTTAACTATTTTGGATCAAGAAAATAATAATTTAGATTATTATTACGACGAATTTTGGAAATGGGTAGAAGATTATATAGCAAAAGTAGAAATAACTAATTATCCTGCCGATATTGAGTCTACCATTAGAGATTATATTTTGAAAGTATATTCTGAAACAGAAAAAGAAAATGTTTTAAAAGAAACTATTTTAAATGAAAAAAATCCATGGCCAACTTTACCAGGGCTAAAAGTCATTGTTCATGAAACAAATGAAGGGGTAAAATTTTATCAATATGTTATTGATGAAAATTTAGTTGGTTATGCGTTAACTGATGTACCAGCTGGATCATCAGAAGTATTAGAATTTGATAATAGTAAAGATTTAAGAATGTATTTTTCTGGAACAACAACAAAAGAATTAAATGAAGCATTTGATTTATATTTATATTATTTATATAAAGAAAATTGTGAAGATATTTGTAATATGGATATGATTAATAAAGTAAAAGATTTTGTTGGTGACAATGCAATTTCCAAAGTGTTAAACGGATCTTCTATTATTGGGCTTAATAAAATTAATGATATAACAATTAATTTAAGAGCTAATATGCCAGAACATATTTATAATAAAGAGTATAATTCAGATAAATTAGATGAAGATAAAAAAGTTAGAATATCTTTTAACTCAATTCAAAATATGCAAGATGTATTTATTAATGATATAAAATTTGTTTATCAAGATTTGATTTCTGAAAATGCTTTAAATGTTATAAAAAATCATAATGAATTATATAAAAAAGTACCAACTGCTTCTGTTATAAAGAATAGTACTAGTCGAAATAGTTATAAAGGAGCGTTTAATGACTACTTTGTTATATATGATGATTATGAAAATAGCGAAACAGGTGAAAAACACAACTACTATTTATTAATAAATATTTATTCTGATGGAACGAATTATAATTATGCAACTATTACCAAATTAGATTGTGATAGTAGTCATAATATAGAATTTGTAAATAATAATCAAAATGATAAGTTAAATATATCTGATATCACTATTACTCATAATGATGACGATGATTTAAAAATGGTCAAAGATAAATTAGATAGCTATTTTGGTGATAAATATAGTTTAACAAATCCAGTAACTGAAGAAATAAATGAAACTTTAGAAGATGGATCAATAATAACAAGTTATAAAACAACTTATACTTTTATCGAAGTTAATAATGGAAACTAAAAAAATAATTATTAAGTTAAAATTTTTATATAAAAATTAGTACTAAAGAAATAGTAGATTCATGATATACTATTTCTTTTTTTAAAATTTTCTTTTATTTTTTTTTAACTTATGTTAAAATATATCTAACAGATTTAAGTGGGCAGAACTCCCACTTTTATTATTGAGGTGAGACATGGAAAATTTATTAAATACTATAAGAAATAATATAGAAGATGTTTTAAAAAAAGAGGATGTAATTGTTGATAGTATTGCTTTTGAAAAAGAAGGAAAATATAATTTTTTAAGAATAGTACTAGATGCTGCTAATGGGATAGATTTAGATACTATTGTAAAAGCTACAAATATTATTAATCCAATTTTAGATAAATTAGATTTAATAGAAGAAGAATATATATTAGATGTATTAAGTAAAGAAAGAGGTAATTAATAATGAATTCTAAAGAATTTTTAAAAGCATTAGACCATATTGTAGAAGAAAAAAATATTAGTCGGGACATTGTTTTAGATGCTATGGAACTTGCTTTAGCTACTGCTTACAAAAAAAATTTTGATTCTAAAACAAATGTTAGAGTGGATATTAATCGTGAAACAGGAGAAATAAAAGTATTTTCTTATTTAATCGTAGTTGAAGATTATGATGAGGGAAGCGAAGAAGTAGATGATGAAGGAAATGTTACAAGAATTCCTCCTGAAATAAATGAAGATGCTCAAATACTTCTCGAAGAGGCAAGAGAAATAGTTCCAGATATTAATGTGGGAGAAACAATTGAACGAGAAGTAACACCAAAAGATTTTGGAAGAGTAGCAACTTCAACTGCTAAACAAGTAATAAATCAAAAAATTCGTGAAGCTGAAAGAAATAGTATTATGGAAGAATTTCAAGATAAAGAAGGAGAAATGTTAGTTGGTCTTTTAGCAATGGAAGATGCTAGAAATTATTATATCGATTTAGGCAGAACTAGAGGAATATTACCAAAAAGTGAAATGATACCAGATGAAGTTGTTAAAATGGGAGCAAGCATTAAGGTTTATGTTACAAAGGTAGAAGAAACCACCAAAGGACCTCTTATTTTACTTTCAAGAAAACATTATGGATTTGTGCGTAGGTTATTTGAAACAGAAATACCAGAATTAGTTGACGGAAGTGTAATGTTATATTCATGTGTAAGAGAAGCTGGTATAAGAAGCAAAGTTGCTGTTTATTCAAATGTTGAAAAAGTTGACCCAATTGGAGCATGTATTGGAGAAAGAGGAAATAGAATTGGTAGCATCCTAAAAGAATTAAATGGAGAACGTATTGACTTAGTTTTATATAGTGAAAATCATGAAGAATTTATAAAAAATGCTTTAAGTCCTGCAAAGGATGTTATTGTAAATATTATTGATCCAATTAAAAAAGAAGCTTTAGCTATTGTAAATGATGAAAACTTAAGTTTAGCAATTGGTAAAAAAGGGAGTAATGTTAAGTTGGCAAGTCGTTTAACTAAATATAAAATAGAAGTAAAAACCTTATCCCAAATTAATGAAGAAGGAAATAAAACAAAAAGTTAAAAGATAATTAAAAATAATTGATCAATTAAAATTTCTCATATTAGCTGAAAATTAGGAAAGAGAACATTTAAAATTGCAAGTTGCTTTTGAAGCAATATAATTAAATATTAATAAATAAGGAGGTATATAAATGAAACAAAAAAAGATACCTTTAAGGATGTGCGTTGTAACACGTGAGAGATTTGAAAAAAGAGAACTTTTACGAATAGTTAGAACTCCCGAGGGAGAAGTAAAAATAGATGAAACCTCAAAAATGAATGGTAAGGGTGCCTACTTAAAAAAAACAGAAGAAGTAATAAATAAAGCTCGCAAAAATAAAATATTAGATAGAGCTTTAGAAATTGAAATACCTGGTAGTCTATATGATGAAATGTTAGAAAAAATCTAAAAAAGGATGGTGGAAAAAATGATGAGTGTTAGTGAATATGCTGCAAGTGTTGATTTAACAGTTGCCGAAGTATTGAAAAAGGCTGGAGAACTTGGCATTGAAGTAAAAAATGCTAATGATGAATTAAGTGATGATGATGTTATTATCCTAGATAATGCTATTAGTTTAATTAGTACTGATACAGAAACAACAATTGAAGATACAGAAGATATTGATGAAATTGTTGAAGAAATGATGGAGCAAAGTCATATTGCGGCAATAAATGATACAGAAAAAAAACAAAAATTAAAAAAGAAAAGTCAAATAGCTAGTAGTAAAGAAGAATATTTAAATAAAAGAAAAGAAATGTATAAACATAAAGAAAAATTAATGAAAAATAGTTTAGATGAAAATATTGTTCTTTATAAAGATGGAATGACTGTTAAAGAACTAGCAGATCACTTAGAAGTAAATCCGAATGAAATTATCAAAAAATTAATATCTTTGGGAATAATGGCTAATTTAAATCAATCGATAGATTTTGATAGTGCTTCTTTAATTGCTGTGGATTATGATAAAACACTAAAAAAAGAAGAAACTCAAGATTTAGCTAATTTTGAAGAATATGAAATTACAGATAACGAAAATGATTTAGTTGATCGACCTCCAGTAGTAACAATTATGGGGCATGTTGATCATGGTAAAACGAGTTTATTAGATTATATAAGAAATTCAAAAGTAACTGCAACAGAATTTGGGGGAATTACTCAACATATTGGTGCATATCAAATTCTCCATAATGATAAAAAAATTACTTTTATTGATACACCTGGACATGCGGCTTTTACAGAAATGAGAGCAAGAGGTGCTAGTGTAACTGATATAGTAATTATTATCGTTGCTGCTGATGATGGAGTAATGCCTCAAACTAAAGAAGCAATTGATCATGCAAAAGCTGCAAGTGTTCCAATTATTGTTGCTGTAAATAAAATAGATAAACCAGAAGCTAATAAAGAACGCATTAGGCAAGAAATGAGTGAAGCTGGTATTACGCCTGAGGAATGGGGAGGAGAATATCCTTTTGTTGATATTTCAGCTATTACGGGGGAAGGAATTGATTTATTATTAGAAACAATCCAAACTATTAGTGAAGTAAATGAATATAAAGCTAATCCTAATCGTTACGCTGTTGGATCAGTAATCGAAAGTAGAATGGATAAAAATATTGGAGGAATTGCCTCACTTTTAATTCAAAACGGAACCCTTCGTTTAGGAGATCCAATAGTTGTTGGAACATGTTATGGTAAAGTAAGAACAATGAAAAATGATTTAGGAGCATCTATTGTTAGTGCTGGTCCATCAACTCCAGTTGAAATTACTGGTTTATCAGATAACCCAAGTGCTGGGGATAAATTTATGGCTTTTGAAACAGAAAGTGAAGCTAAAGATATAGCTAGTAAACGTGCTGTAGTAGCTCGTGAACAAAGAATGAAAACTACTAGTTTATCATTAGATGATTTATTTAGTAAAATAAATGCAGGCCAAAAAGAAATTAATGTTGTTTTAAAAACTGATGTTCGTGGAAGTGAAGAAGCTGTAAAAAACGCTTTAGAAAAAATAGATATCGAAGGAGTAAAAGTTAAAGTAATTCGTAGTGGAATAGGAACTGTTACGGAAAGTGATGTTGTACTTGCTAATGCTAGTAATGCTATTATTATTGGTTTTAATGTTAGTCCTTCTAATATAACTCGTGAAGTAGCAAAAGAATATAATGTTGATATTCGTCTTTATACTATCATATATAAAGTTGTAGAAGAAATGGAACTTGCTATGAAAGGAATGCTTGATCCAGAATTTGAAGAAAGCTCACTCGGTGAAGCTACAATACGTAAAATCTTTAAATTCTCTAAAGTTGGAAATATTGCGGGTTCATATGTTAATGATGGTATTATAAAAAATAATTCTCTTGCTCGTGTAATAAGAGATGGAATAGTAATTTACGAAGGAAAAATTGCTAGTGTTCAAAGGGAAAAAGATGTTGTTAAGGAAGTCAAAAAAGGTTTTGAATGTGGTATAACTTTAGAAAATTTTATTGATATCAAAGAAGGAGATATTATTAAATCCTTTGAAATGGTAGAGGTGAAACGTTAGTGGGGAATATTAAGAATAAACGAATTGCATCAGAAATGTCTCGCGTAATAAGTGAAATATTAATGGAAGAAGCAAGAGATGCCTTGTTAAAAACTATAACTATTACAGGTTGTGATGTTGCTCCCGATTTATCATATGCTAAGATTTATTTTACTAGTTTATCTGAAATGGATCATAAAAGTTTAGAAAAAGAAATGGAAGAAGCATCATCTTTTATCCGTTTAGAACTTGCTGAAAAAATGGATTTAAGGAATACGCCTAAATTGAAATTTATTTATGATGAATCAATTGCTTATGGAAATAAAATTGAGCAGATTTTAAAAGAAATTCATGAAGATTAATTAATTTAAGGAGTTAAAAAATGAGAAGTATTAAAAATGAAGATATAAAAATAGAAGACACTTTATTAGCTACAGATGTAAAAAGTAAACTTATTTCTAATAACATTTTAACATTAGCTGATTTAGAAAAATATAGTATAATGGATTTATTAAAAATAGATGACATATGTTTTTTGAATTTAGTTCATATTAAAGCAACTTTAAATGGAGATTATAATATTCATTTAATAGGAGAAGAATTAATTGATTATTCAGATATGGATGATGAAAAAAGAAATTCTTTACTTAAACGTTGTGATTTAATGATTAAACAAAGGAATTTTTATAGAAAAAAAAGTATCAGAAGAAAAAATAATGAAGAATTGGCAGCATCATATATTACAGGAGAAGAAAATTTAAATTTAATAATATTAAATATTTTAAAAGAAATAACATATTTAAGAAATTTAGAAATTAGTTCTAAATTTAATAGATAAAAAATAACGAGTATTAAATGAACGGAATATTAGTAATAAACAAACCAAAAAATTATACAAGTAGGGATATTGTTAACATCCTTAATAAAAAATTTAATACTAAAAAAATAGGACACACAGGAACGCTTGACCCACTTGCAACAGGAGTTCTTGTCATCTGTATAGGCAAATATACTAAATTAGTTGATAAAATTACATCTTATCAAAAAGAATATATTGCAAGTATTAAATTGGGTATAAAAACTGATACGTTAGATATAACTGGAGAAATACTAGAAAAAAATAATAAAATAAATGTTGATAATCAAGTACTTGTCAACACTTTAAATTCCTTTTTAGGAGAAAGTATGCAAAAAGTCCCAATATATTCAGCTGTAAAAATTAAAGGTAAAAAGTTATATGAATATGCTAGAAATAAAGAATGTATAGAACTCCCCAAAAGAAAAATAAAAATAAGTGAAATAGAATTGATTAATAACAAAAAAGGAGAGATAACTTTCCGTGTTGTTGTATCTAAAGGGACTTACATTAGAAGCTTAATTCAAGATATTTGTGATTCATTAAATGTTTTAGGAACAATGTCTAATTTAATAAGAACTAAACAAGGAACATTTACTTTGGATGATTCTTATAATTTACAAGATATTAGCAACAATAAATACAATTTATTAACTATAAAACAAATTTTTAATTATCCTCAATATAAATTAAATGAAGAAGAATATTATAAAGTCAAAAATGGTGTACCATTAAAATTGAATAAAAAAGAGGAATATTTAATACTAGAATATAATAATGAAGTAATTGCAATATATAAATTAAATAACAATATCTATAAATCATATTTTATGTTATAGATTTAATCTTGTTTACAAGATTTTTTTTTAGAAAAAATAATTGTAAGGATGTTGACAATTATTTTTATTAGGCATATTATGTTTTTGGCGACTAACAAAGTTATGAGGTGTATTATGAAAGAATATAAATTATTGTATCAAATAAAAGCCTTAGAACAACTAGTAGCGAGATTGTTTATTTATAGTGATATGAGTGATAGTTTATTTCATATAACACCAACTCAGATGCAAATTATAAAATATATTCTAAAACATCCTAAAGAAAATACACATCAAAAAGATTTAGAAAATATTTTAAGTCTTCGAAGAACAACAGTATCAGGAGTATTAAAAACAATGGAAAAAAATAACTTGATAGAGTGAATAATCGATACTAATGATTCTCGTACAAAAAAAATAATCTTGAATTCTAATGCCAAAAAAATATTTGCTAGTCACGAAAAAATTATTGAAGAAATTGAAAAATTAGCAGTCAAAGATATTCCCGAAGAAGAATTGCTTCAAGTTTTAAAAGTTATAAAAAAAATGCAAAATAATTTAAAATTAGTTGCCAAAGAAAAGAAAGGAATTAAAAATGCTAAAATTAATTAAAAATTTTAATAAAAAAGAATGGGGTTTAATTTTATTTAGTTTTATATTAATAATTGCTCAAGTATGGCTTGATTTAAAAATGCCTGATTACATGTCAGAAATAACTAAATTGGTTCAAACTGAAGGCAGTAAAATGAATGATATATTAAAAAATGGTGGATTTATGTTAATTTGTGCTTTAGGTAGTTTAATATCTGCTATTTTTGTTGGTTTTTTAATATCACTTTTATCAAGTTCATTTTCTATGAAGTTACGTAAAAAATTATTTTCAAAAGTGGAAGATTTATCTACACATGAAGTAAAACAATTTAAAACAGATAGTTTGATAACTAGAACAACTAATGATATTACTCAAGTTGAAATGTTAATTGGAATGGGTTTACAGTTATTAATAAAAGCTCCAATTACCGCTATTTGGGCGATTACTAAAATACTTAATAAATCATGGCAATGGAGTGCGGTAACAGCGGTTGCAGTAGTAATTTTATTAAGTGTTATAGGAGCTCTTATGATAATTGTTATGCCTAAATTTAAAATTGTTCAAAAATTAATTGATAATATAAATGGTGTAATAAGAGAAAATCTAACTGGAATTCGTGTTGTTAGAGCTTTTAATGCTGAAAAATACCAAGAAAATAAATTTGAAAAAGTTAATAATAAACTTACTAATCAACAATTATTTAATCAAAGAGCTTTTGGTGTTTTATCGCCCATTATGTATTTAGTAATGAATTCTTTGACATTAGTTATTTATTTTATAGGTGCTTTCTTAATAAAAGAAGCTTTAATGATAGATAAGATTACTTTATTTGGGGATATGGTAGTATTCTCATCTTATGCTATGCAAGTTATTATGTCATTTTTAATGCTTGCGATGATATTTATGATGATACCTCGTAGTCAAGTCTCAGCTAATAGAATTAATGAAGTTTTAGATACTGAAATAACTGTAAAAGATGGATCATTAATAGAAACCTCAACTAAAGATATTGGAACAGTAGAATTTAAAAATGTATCTTTTAAATATCCCGATGCGGAAGAATACTTACTTAAAAATATTTCTTTTAAAGCAAATAAAGGAGAAACAGTTGCGTTTATCGGTTCAACAGGAAGTGGTAAATCAACACTAATAAACTTAGTACCAAGATTTTATGATGTTACAGATGGTGAAGTATTAATTGATGGAATTAATGTAAAAGAATATAAACAAGAGTATTTATATAATAAATTAGGTTATGTTCCTCAAAAAGCAGTTATTTTTGATGGATCTGTATCATTTAATGTTGGTTATGGTGATAATGGTAAAAAAATAACAGATAAAAAAATTAAAGAAGCTATTAGAGTAGCTCAAGGAACCGAATTTGTTGAAAAAATGGATAATCAGTATGAGACTCATTTAGCAAGTGGGGGAACTAATATCTCAGGAGGTCAAAAACAAAGACTTTCTATTGCTCGTGCAATCGCAAGAGATCCTGAAATATATATATTTGATGATTCTTTTTCTGCCCTAGATTATAAAACAGATTCAGTTCTACGTAAAGTTTTGAAAGAATACACAAAAGAAGCTACTAGTTTAATAGTTGCTCAAAGAATTGGAACCATTATGAATGCTGATAAAATATTAGTTCTTGATAATGGAGAATGTGTAGGTATGGGAACTCATAAAGAATTATTAAAAAACTGTGAAGTATATAAACAAATTGCTTTATCACAACTATCAAAGGAGGAATTAGAAAATGGCAGCAAATAAAACTCCAAGAAGACATGGTCCAGGTCCAAATATGCCTAGTGAAAAAGCTAAAGATTTTCAAAGTGCAATTTTAAGATTAATAAAAGAATTAAAAGATTTTCATAAACTTATAATTATTGCTTTAATTTTGGCAGCTACAGGTTCTATCTTATCTATTTTTACTCCTAATATTCTCTCTGATATGACTGATAAAATATCCGAAGGACTGGTTATCAACTCTAAAAATTTAAATGAATTGACAACCAAAATCACTAATCAATTATCTGAAGAGAAAGTAAATCAAATAATGCCAGAAATATTAAATATAGATTTATCAGAAAAAAACATAATTGAAATTTTATCATCTAAAGAATTAACAGACGAAGAAAAAGAAGAATTGAAAAAGTTTTTAGAGGAAAGTAAAAAGAATAATAATCAAAAAGATCTATTTATTAACTTTTCTAGCTTATCACCTAATATATTAAAAGTTATTTTGTCTGAAAGTACTTATAATGGTGTTTTAATAACTATTGATGACAAAATAAATTTACTAATAGAAGGTTCTAAAAATAAAGATATAAATATGCCTACTTCAATTTTATCAGCAATATTAACTGATATAAAGATAGATAATAATAAAATCTCTAATGTTGATCAAGCTGAATTTTTAAATAAAATAAGTAGTGTAAATAAAGAAGATGTTAATGAATTATATAAAAAAATTGATGAGATGCCATCATCTATTCAAAATGTTATAAAACCTTTTATGGACATTGAAAAAATAAAGAGTATTGCTTTTATTTTCATAACCATATTGTTATTTAGTGCTTCATTTACTTATATTGAAGCTATATCAATGACAAAGGTATCAAATAAATTTGCTAAAAATCTTCGTAGTAGAATTTCTAAAAAAATTAATAAATTGCCGCTTTCATATTTTGATCATAATCAAACAGGGGATATTTTATCAAGGGTAACTAATGATATAGATACAATTGCTCAGTCGATGAATCAATCTTTATCAACCTTAGTAAGTGCTATTACTTTATTTATTGGTACTATTATTATGATGTTTATAACTAACTGGTTAATGGCTATAACAGCTATTGTTTCTAGTTTATTAGGATTTATATTTATGTTTATGGTTCTTGGTAAATCTCAAAAATATTTTAGTGCCAAGCAAGAAGAATTAGGAGCTTTGAATGGTCACATTGAAGAAATATATTCTGGTTTAAATATTGTTAAATCATATAATGGAAAAAATAAAGCTAATGAAAAATTTGATGAATTAAATAAAAAAATGTATAATGCAAATTGGAAAAGCCAATTTTTATCAGGATTAATGATGCCAATGATGATATTTATTGGAAATTTTGGTTATGTTGCTGTATGTATTGTTGGAGCATTATTAACCATGAATGGTAAAATAAGTTTTGGAGTAATAGTAGCTTTTATTTCATACATACGTTTATTCATATCACCACTAACTCAAATAGCACAAGCCATGACTAGTTTACAATCAACTGCTGCAGCAAGTGAAAGAGTATTTGAGATATTTGATGAAAGAGAAATGGATAACCAAGACAATATTAAAACTCACTTAGATAAAAATGAAGTAAAAGGAAATATTGAATTTAAAAATGTAGTTTTCCAATACGAAGGTAATGAAAAACCAACAATAATTAATTTTAGTGCTAAAGCAACAAGTGGGCAAAAAATTGCAATAGTCGGACCAACTGGAGCTGGAAAAACTACAATGGTAAATTTACTTATGAAATTTTATGATATTAACTCTGGAGATATTTTAATTGATGGTGTGTCCACTAAAGACTTATCTAGAGAAAATATTCATGAATTATTTACTATGGTTTTACAAGATACTTGGGTTTTCAATGGTACTATAAAAGAAAATATTGCTTATAATCGTAAAAATGTTAGTGAAAAACAAATTATTGAGGTTTGTAAAAATGTTGGATTAGATCATTTTATTAAAACTTTACCTAAAGGATATGATTCAATTATATCTGATAATGATTCAATTTCATCAGGGCAAAGGCAACTCTTAACAATTGCTAGGGGAATGATTGAAGATGCACCATTTTTGATTCTCGATGAAGCAACTAGCAATGTAGATACCAGAACAGAAGAATTAGTTGCAAAAGCGATGGATAAACTAACACATGGGCGTACATCTTTTATAATTGCCCATCGCTTGTCTACTATAAAAAATGCAGATTTAATTTTAGTGATGAAAGATGGCAACATTATTGAAAGTGGAAATCATAATGAATTAATGCATCAAAAAGGGTTTTATGCAGATTTATATAATTCTCAATTTGAATTATAATATGTAAATTAAAATTAAAGTTCTTGTAAATGAGAGCTTTTTTTGTTAATATAAACTAAGAAAGTAGAGGAATTATAAAAGTGAAAAGTATAAAAGTCATAATTAATTTATTGTTTATTTTAATTATTGTAATGTTAGGATTAGGAAGTTACTTTTTTTACCTAAATCACCAAGCAGTCAAGGATCTTAATAATAAAGTTCAAGAAATAAATGAGCAAAATAACAAAGAAGAACAAAAAGAAGAAAAAACAAAATCAACATTATTTAATGAAGAAAAAACATTAGAAGATATTTGTTCTAATAAATCAGGAATTTGTACAGAAAACTTAGGAAACTTTACAATTGGAGAAAAAGATTATTCTTTTAAAATTCATTATAATATGGATGATATATTTAATAGTGAATATGATGCTTCAAATAATAAAAATGAAAATTTAGCAAATTATATTATGTTAGGAGATAAAAAAATAGATTTAAGTGATGGAATGACTTCTTTAGATAAAATTGTAAAACTTAGTGATAATTACATCGCAATCGGAACAGATAGTATATCTGGAGGGAATTACACTATTAAAATTTATGATGAGAATTTAAATTTGGTTAAAAACTATAATAGTTTACATAATAACAATACATCAACTTCAGATTATTTTAAAGTTTTAGATAACTCATTTTATCGTTATGAATGTGATACTACAAATAGTAACTCATCAGGTGATGGTCAAATATTAAAAAAATATAAAGTCAGTATTAATGGAAACAATTTTAATGAAGAATTAATTAGTTCAAATAAGGAATTTTGTTCATCTCAAACATAAAAATAAACGTTAATTGTAAATATTAACGTTTTTTATATTATGTATCATCAAATTTTGATTAACTCCTATTCCTTTATTAGGATGTTTATTAGAATATAGTTGATCACTAATATATAATAAACTTAAAATAATACATAAAATAATTTTTATATGATTATTAATTTTTGAAAGAATACTATCTAATAGTGGGGCAATATAATAAATAAAAGCACAACCACCAATTCCAAAAGTAATTAAACCCTCTAAACAAATTCGCCCATGAATATTTAAAAAATAGCCATCATAATCCCACCAACGCGCATTTTTGAGAGTCTCTAAATACCATCCTGTGCCATATTCAATAAGACCACATATAATCATTGCTAAGACAAATGTAACCAATGGTTTGTTTCGAACTCTTTTCAAAATAATAAGTAAAACAATAGCTCCCCAACCATATATTGGTAACCAAGGCCCATGTAAAGCGCCTCGATTTACAAAAGTTCCAAATCTAAATAAATGGAACAATGTCTCCCATATCCAACCAATTGAAGAAGATGCAAAAAACATTAATATAATAGAAGTTAATGTATAATTCTTATTATAGTCAATATTAATCCAAGATTTTTTTTGACGTTCTTCATATAAAAATTTTTCTTTTGGATATATATCGCATTGTTGATATAAATATTCATCACATAATAAATTACTATTATGAACATTATTTTTCTTAGCTAAAACTCTTAAATAACTATAAAATTTAGCAATACAACATTTTTTATATGGTGAAATAAAAATAATATTTAATAAATTAAAACAAAAAAGATCAACAATATTCCATAAAATAAAAGACAAATCTAATTTAAATAATTCTAATTTATGATTCCTCATCATATCCTCAGATAGTCTAATAGCGTCTTTAGGTTTTATTTCTGGATTTTCTGATATTATATAAGGAACTAAATAATAAGCATAATGTTTAACTATACCACCAAAAATAGTTATACACCAAAACCATTCCAAAAGCGTTTTAATCATCATTGTAAATGTTATATTTTTAATTTTTTTAATCTTAAAAGGAAGTAAAATTCTTTTAAAATTAGTTTTTTTATGATTCATATTTTCTAAAAAAAATCTTGCTTCTCCAACTAAAAGAACATTTCTTATAAATAGCCAATATAAAAAAGTTAATACAGCTCCCAATAAAATAATAAAACTAGCCCAAATACGTTCATGAAAAATTAATTGATTAAAAGAATTTAACATACCAAATATAAAACTTCCTGATGAAGTAATGTTATTAAAAATATTTGCTAATATTCCTTTTGTTGGTTTATAAGATAAAAAATTAAATTTAGTATTAGATATTGATTCTAATGTTTCCTTTGTAATATCATAATTAATAGTATTAACTACAGGGATATGATTATATTTAATACCACTAAAACTAATACTTCCAATCATAATACTCATAAAAAAAATTACTGCAACAATGTGCCAATAATTATTTTTTAAAGCTTTTTTGCTTTCATTTTTTAAATACTTAATATTCATACCACAAACCTCATTAAGTTTTTCTCTTTTCATACTATACTTTTTTATTTTTTTTGTCAAATATTGGTAGCAATAATAATATAATTTAAAAATGGAGGATTAGTTTTGGATAATATACTTTCATATTTAAAATGGCGAGGAGATTTAACATTTAATGAGTCTAGTTTTAATGAAGTAGATAATTTGGTATTATGTGCTTTTACTTATTTAAGATTAAATGAAGTTTTAAAAAGAGAAGATGTTATTTCCATTAAAGAATTTTATTCTAAATATAAAATTGATGATAATATATTTGAAAAAAATCAAAATAATTTATTAACAATGATGAGCAAAAGTAAAAGATTTAAAGAGATTTTAATTGCAAGATATGTTAATGAGATTTCAGAAAAACAAGAAAAACAATTTAGTGCTATAACATTTCTTTTACCAAATAATCAATTGTTTGTAGCTTTTAAAGGAACCGATGAAACTATTACTGGTTGGAAAGAAAATTTTAATATGAGTTATATGAATATAGTCCCAGCCCAAAAAAGTGCAATTAAATATTTAGAAGAAATACTAAATCATACCAATAAAAAAGTTTTGGTAGGAGGGCATTCTAAGGGTGGAAATCTTGCAATGTATGCAACTATTTTTTGTGATAGTAAACTAAAAGACAAAATATTAAAAATTTATAACAATGATGGACCAGGCTTAAATAATCAAGTTTTAAATGAAAAAAAATGTCAAGAAATCAAAGAAAAAATAATAACCTTTATTCCTAAATCAAGTATCATTGGCAATTTTTTTACTAATGATACAAAAATAATTTTAATTGAAAGTTCAGGATTAGGAATATTACAGCATGATTTATATTCATGGTTAATAGATAAAGATAAATTTTCATATGCAAAAGAAATCGATACTAAAACTAAAGAATTATCTAACTTTTTAAATGAAACTATAAATAAAATCCCTCAAAAGCAAAAAGAAAAAATTATTAACTTTATTTATGATATAATGATATCTCTTAATATTTATGATATAGAATTAATAGGAAAAAATCTATTAAATAACTTACCAATTATTAACAAATATAATTTTAATTTAGAAGATTTAAAAATATTAAAAGAAATAATACCTATAATTATTAAAATTCTAAAAATCTAATTTATTATTGAAAAGTTAATTAAAATCTTTTATAATAAACTAAACGTTGAAAAAAGAGTAGTAATAAGTAAAGCTTTTAAAGAGAATTCATGGTTGGTGAGAATGAATAAAGAAATACTTATGAACTTGCTTTTGGAGTTAATGGATAATCTCCTATATCAGATTAATTAAAGCTAGTAATTAACTAGAAATTAAGGTGGTACCACGGCATTTCGTCCTTAGATGATATGTTGTGTTTTTTATTTAGAGAGGATGTTAAATATGAAATTAAATAGTCCCTTATTTATTTTTCTTTTCTTTACAATATTATTTATTATTATTTTTGTATTTAATTATATTACTAATAAGATAAAAGTTAAAAGAAATAAAATCGATACAATTGGAGAAATGAACTATCTTATTGCTAAATTTAAATTGAATAAAAATAAAATAAATTATTCAAAAGAGATAATTAATATATCGATTATTAATAGTTTTATAATTTCAAGTGTAGGAGTATTTGTAACATGTTTAAAGATTATGCGAATTTTACAATTGCTTTTGGGTTTTATTTTATTATTCGCCCTCATTTATGCCTTATATGAAATATATGGTAGGCATTTATTAAAAAAGACAAGGAGAGATTAATTATGAATTTTAATAGTATTGAAAAGAAATGGCAAGAGTATTGGGAAAATCATAAAACATTTGAAGCAAAAACAAATGATGAAAAAAAACCATATTATATATTAGTGGAATTCCCATATCCTTCAGGTGCAGGTTTACATGTTGGTCATGTTAGAAGTTATACTGCTCAAGATGCAATTGCTAGAATGAAAAGGTTACAAGGATTTAATGTACTTTTTCCAATGGGCTGGGATGCTTTTGGTGCACCAGCTGAGCAATATGCAATTAAAAATCACATTCATCCCAAAGACGCAGTTAAAGAAAATATAAAGACATTTAAGGGTCAAATGAAAAATTTAGGTTTTTCTTTTGATTGGGCAAGAGAATTTTCTACAACAGATCCTGATTATTATAAATGGACACAGTGGCAATTTTTACAGTTTTATAAGCATGGAATGGCTTATAAAGATACAATTCCTGTAAACTGGTGTCCAAATTGTAAAACAGTTTTATCAAACGAAGATGCTGCAGGTGGAGTATGTGAAAGATGTGGTAATGGCGTTATTCAAAAAGAAAAATCGCAATGGATGCTTAAAATGAGTGATTATGCAGAAGATTTATTAAAAGGTCTTGATGATACAAACTTTGCTGATCGAGTTAAATTAGGACAAATTAATTGGATTGGGAAATCAGTTGGAGCTCATATTAATTTTAAAATTGTTGGATATGATAAAGAATTTACAGTATTTACAACTAGACCAGATACTCTTTTTGGAGCAACTTATTGTGTGCTTGCTCCAGAACATGTTTATGTAGATGAAATTACTACTAAAGATAAAAAAGAAGAAGTAATAGATTATAAGAAAGCTTGTTCATCAAAAAATGATATGGAAAGAACAGAATTAAATAAAGAAAAAACAGGAGTATTCACAGGAGCATATGCTATCAATCCTGCAAACGGCAAACAGATTCCTATTTGGATTAGTGATTATGTTTTATCATCTTATGGAACTGGAGCTATAATGGCAGTTCCAGCTCATGATGAACGTGATTTTGAATTTGCTAAAAAATTTAATTTAGATATAATTCCTGTTTTATCCAGTAAAACGGAACAAGAAGAATTACCATACATAAAAGATGGAATACATATTAACTCTGAATTTTTAAATGGCTTAAATAAAGAAGATGCGATTAAAACAATGACTTCTTGGTTAATTGAACATAACTTTGGAGAAAAGAAAGTAAATTATAAAATGAGAGATTGGATTTTTTCAAGACAAAGATTTTGGGGAGAACCAATTCCAATGATAGATTGTCCAAAATGTGGTTGGGTTCCAATGAAAGAAGAAGATTTGCCATTATTATTGCCAGATGTTGCAGAATATGAACTTACAGAAAATGGAGAAAGTCCACTTGCCAATATTACTGATTGGGTAAATACTACATGTCCACATTGTGGCGGAAGAGCTAAACGAGAAACTGATACGATGCCTAATTGGGCAGGATCTAGTTGGTACTTTTTAAGGTTTATGGATCCTCATAATAAAAAAGAATTTACTAGTATGGATGCCATGAAATATTGGAAACAAGTTGATTGGTATAATGGTGGAATGGAACATACAGCAAGACATTTGCTATATGCTAGATTCTGGGTACAATTCTTATACAATATTGGATTAGTTCCAAATAAAGAGATGATTTGGACTCGTGTTAGTCATGGTATGATTTTAGGATCAAATGGTGAAAAGATGAGTAAATCGAAAGGTAATGTAATTAATCCAGATGATATAGTAAATGAATTTGGAGCAGATACATTAAGAATTTATGAGATGTTTATAGGAGATTATGAACATGATGCTCCATGGAGTACTGATTCATTAAGAGGTTGTAAACGTTTCATCGAAAAAGTTATTCGTTTAAAAGAAAAAATAAAAGAAGGAAATGGTTATCAAAAACAACATGAATCATTAATACATAAAAGCATAAAAAAAATAAGCAATGATTTAACTACAATGGCTTATAATACTGTTATTTCTACTTTAATGATTTTAGCAAACGCTTATGATGATAGTGAATACATAACTAAGGATGAATATAATCTTTTATTAACCCTTTTAAATCCGATAGCACCACATATTACTGAAGAATTAAACGAATTAATTGGTTTTAAACCAATTTGTGAATCTTCATGGCCAAAGTATGAAGAAGAAAAAACTGTTGATAAAGAGATTACTATAGCTGTTCAAGTTAATGGTAAGCTTCGAGGGACTATTACTATCAATAAAGATGAAAAAGAAGAGATAGTTAAAGAAAAAGCTCAAGAAGAAGAAAATGTAAAACGTCATTTAGCAAATTTAAATATTATCAAAATAATAGTAGTACCAAATAAAATAGTAAACATAATTGCCAAATAATCTAAAATTAATCTTGAAAAAAGATTAATTTTTTTATTTGAACTTAATCTTTTATGTATGATATAATTAATTAAAATAATAAAAGAGGGTAATAAACATGGAAAACAAAAAAAGAATAATAA
>CANPJT010000012.1 GCA_947574255.1 uncultured Mycoplasmatota bacterium | reverse complement strand
AAAACCCTTATAAACATTGAGTTTATAGGGGTTGAACGAAAACTGTATCCTATCGTTTACTAAATTGTGGAGCACGACGTGCTTTTTTAAGTCCAGGTTTCTTACGCTCTTTAATTCTTGGATCTCTCGTAACAAATCCAGCAACTTTTAAACGTTTACGATAAGCATCTTCACTTGATTGATCAGAATTTGCATCGTATAAAAGTAATGCTCTTGTAATACCTAAACGAATAGCTCCAGTCTGTCCAGAAAATCCTCCACCTTTAACATTAACAGTAATATCAAATTTATTTTCATTATTTGTTAAAACTAAAGGTTGCTTTAAATCCATTACTAAAGTAGCATAAGGCATATAATCATTAACATCTACACCATTAATTATAATATTACCAGTTCCACCAGTAAGTGTAACTTGTGCAACTGAACGTTTTCTACGCCCTGTAGCAGACCAACTTTGTTTTGCCATATATATCCTCCTAATCTACTTTCATTTCCATTGGTTTTTGAGCTTCATGTTTATGATTACCATCTGCATACACAAATAATTTCTTACCCATTGCTCTCCCTAATCTATTATGAGGCAACATTCCTTTAACAGCTCTTTCCAACATTTCTTCTGGATATTTTTCAACCATTGTTTTTGCATTACGCTCACGTAAACCGCCAGTATAACCACTATGATTATAATACATCTTATCATTTAACTTATTACCAGTTAAATTAACTTTTGAAGCATTAATAATAATTACATAATCTCCACAATCAACATGAGGAGTATAAGTAACCTTATGTTTACCTCTCAAAATAGTAGCTGCTTTAGTTGCAATACGACCTAAATTTTTTCCATCAGCATCAATTACATACCACTTACGTTCAATATTTTCACATTTTTGCATGAATGTTTTCATGAATATTTTCCTTTCATTAGTTATCCACCATTTACTTTCCCAGGGTAAAAAGCTTCCAACAAATAAAATGTACCATTTAAAATTATATGCAACAAATATCTAAAAGTCAAATAAAAGAAGTGAATTTACTTTAAATTTTTGTAAATTTCTTCTGATTTTTGATATTCTTCCTCTAAAGAAGTTTTAATAGCAAGTTCATAACCTATACTTTTTCCTAGTTTTATACAATTTAAAACTATATATCTATCTTCTTTTGGCAAAGAGCCAATAAACTCTATATGATCATAAATATATTCAATAATATTATATAAATCACATCTTGCGAGTCTACCCTTTTTTCTTGAAATTTTATAGCTTAAATTATTATACATTTCGTACAACTCACTTCTAAACTGAACACGTTCATTTAAATTATAAGATACCTTTTGTAAATTTAATTCTTCATTACTCATAATAAATCTTTTCTAAATACAATCCCTTAGCAGGTGCTGTAGACAACTGATAACTAAAATCTGAACTATTTATCATTTTATTTATCAACTCTAAATCACATTTTTTTTCATTATAATCAAGCATTGCCCCAACCAAATTTCGAACCATGTAACGATAAAAACTCTTTCCTAAAAAAATAATTTGAATTTCATTAGCTTCTTTTTTTATTTCAATATCATATATAACTGCATCATAATTATCTCTACTACCTGAAACAAAATTATGAAAATTGTAACTTCCCACAAAAAGATTTGCACATTCTTTTAATCTTTTAATATCCAAATTTTTATTATATTGTAAATAATAATCTTCATTTAAAGGACTATATTTCCCCAACAAAATTCTATAAACATATTTTTTCCTTTTAACCATAAAACGAGCATGAAAATTAGAATCAACTATTTTACAATTAATAATGTCTATATAAGGGTGGACAATTTTATTTATAACATCTTTTAATCTATCAGATGGAATATTTACTTCCAAATCAAAATGTGCACATTGCCCCTTAGCATGAACTCCAACATCTGTTCTTCCTGCTCCTTTAATCAAAACTTCCTTTTTATTAATAATTGATAAAGCATTCTCTAAAATATTTTGAACAGCAATTTTATCTTTTTGACGTTGAAATCCAAAAAACTTACTCCCATCATATTGAAACTCGATAAAATAACGCATTTAATGCACTTCCCTATAGATTGCTTTAATTAATTCTTTTAAATCAGTACAATTATTTAAAACACAATTTTTTCTATTAACATATTTCTGAAAATCTATAATATTTGGTAAATCCAATAAATCTTCTAATTCATTATTAAAAAAATCTTTTTTATCATAAACTAACACTTTTGCTTCATCTTTTAATATTACTAACCTCTCTACAAAATCTAACATAAATGATAAAGAGCAATCTATCAAAACAACAGTTTTATTGTACTTCAAAACTAATTTTTTTAAAAGTCTTTTAAAATACACTAAATCTTTTTCCATAAAATACTTATCAAATTGATAAATTACAATCTCTTCTTCATTTAAAATTAAAGAAATAGCCAATTCAATTTTTAATTTTTCACTTAAAGATAAATCACATACATCTTGATCACATATATCTTCATTTAGATTAACCATTTTAAAACTATTTATCATGCGTTCCTTAGTACATTTAGTTTTTTCCAAAATATAATTTGTAACTGAAATCTGTATATAAAATTGCTGAATAAACACAATATGATTATAAAACTTATATGGATCAAAATTAAAATGATTTAAAGCATTAATCTTACTTTTTTTTATAAACTGACTTAATTCCATAATTTATCAACTAACTCCTCTTTATTTAAACAAACTTTATCAATTAAATTATAATATTGTAACTGAATTGATAAATCAACATAAAAAGGCAAACCAATACCTAATCTTTTTAATAACTTTTCTTCTTTTAAAACTTGCTCCGTTTTTCCTTCAAGTGCAATTATTCCTTTATCCATTACTATCATATAATCATAATTTAATGCTTCTTCAATATTATTAGAAATTAATATTACAGTTATTTTATTTTTATTAAAATACTCATCAAATTTTTCAATATCACTTGTTGAAATAAAAGAATACAAATTATCTATAAAAACCATTTGAGGATTTTGATATAAAAAAGTACATAAAAGTAAAATCTTTTTATTATAAAAACTTAAATCATTAGGATTACTTTTTAGCATCTTTTTATCAAAAAAAGAATTAACAAACGCTTTTTGTTCTGAACTTAAAAAAACATATCTTAACTCATCTTCTACTAAAGATGAAGAAAAATAATACTTATCAAATAATAAAGCTACTACTCCATTACAAATAATTTCACCTGAAAATTTTATCTTTCTAGCTATGGCTTTTAATAAAAGCGTTTTTCCACTAGCACTTGTTCCACAAATAAAAGCATTAACTCCTTTATAAAAAGTCAAAGAAAAATTTTTAAAAAAATCTTTTTTATTTATTTTTAAATCAATATCATTAATATTAACTAATTCATTCATGTACTTCACCACTTAAAATATTATACAAGTTTCAAAAACATAAAAAAAGAGTTTTTCACTCTAATCAGTTGGTAACTTGATAATAACTTCATCTGGAAGGGAATATAAATATTTTTCTCTTGCATATCTCGCAACATAATCTCCATCTTGTAATTTAGTAATTTCTGATTGCAACGACTCTTCTTCATGTAATAAACCATCATACTTATCATTTAATAAACTAAGCTCATTACGATTATTAATAATTTGACAAAAATCACTAAAAACACTTGTTATAATAACTGCCACTAACAATACAATCATACAAGATAAAAATGTCAATCTTCGCTTAACTTTTTTGGTAATTACACTTTCTTTCATATATGCTCCCTATTCTTCTACCAATTATAACATTATTAATTTATATTGACAATTTTTTCTTCAAAACTTTACATATTTTTCTTAACTTTTTACTATAAATACTTGCTAAATAAAATCCAATAAATAAAACTATTATAAAATAAACATGAATAACCCCATAATTAATCTTATACATCATCAAAATATATATTAATGTAATATCTATTATATATATAATCGAAATTATATACTTTAAACATTTAGAATATTTTTTTATAAACTTATAATTTATTAAACTTGTAAAATAAAAAAACATTCCAAAAATAAAAGAAAAAATAAAAGATACTATTTGAACTTTATAGTCCATTATTTAAATAATTTTGTAAAAAATCCTTCATTATTATGTTTAGAATCACCATCAATATAAGAAAAGCTATCTATTTTTCCTTTTATTTTTACATTTCCATCATGGGTATCTAACTTTAATATTTCTAAACTATGCCCCTTTAATAAAATCATTCCCATACTACTCTCCATTAAAAATTCCTCATTATCAAAACTTATAATTTTTTTTATTCCTGTTAAAAATATCTCTCTACGATCTGTAACTTTTAACTCATGACTACCAAGTAATATATTGTCCAATTCTTTATCCATTATTAACCCTCTCCTACTTAATCATATTAATAGATTAAATATTTTATGCTAAAAAAAAATCTAGTTTCCTAGATCATATTTCTTATTCTTCGTTTATTTTTTCATACTCTTCCAAAATAGCTTTTTGAAAAACTGCTCTAATATCTGAATTTATTGGATGAGCGATATCTCTATACTCTCCCGTAGCAGTTTTCTTACTTGGCATTGCAATAAATAATCCTTTATCACCTTCAATGATTCTAATATCATGAATAGCAAAAGCATCATCCAAAACAATTGTAGCAATACCTTTCATTCTATTTCCTTCTTTTTCAAATTTACGAACTGTTACTGATGTAATTTTCATTTAAGACACTCCTTCTAAAGTTTTCTAGTAACTTAATACTATTTTAAGACATAAATACGAACTAATCAAGACTTTTTACAAATACTTGATACTAATTTCACCAGTTGCTATATCAGAATAACTAAAGCTTTTTTCTAATCCATTCTCATTTACTGTAAAAATACTAGGATAAACATTTGATATAAATCCTTCTACTTGATAATTTTTATTACGCATTCCAAAAACTGAAATAACTACTTTATTATTAACATTATTTTTTACTTCTTCTTTTATTTTATCTAAACTCATAATTCCTCCTTATCTTGGATACCCAACATACATAAGTCCATTACAAATAATTCCTCCCATACCATCTTTTCCATACTTAGTTTTTTCTAACAAACGAATTAAATCAACTTCTCGATTACGTTCAGTAAGGGAAATATTAGTAGCAATTATAGCTGGATCTAAACAATGAATATTTACTCTTTTAGGACTTGATGCAAAATTAGCTCCTGCTTTAATTAATTCTTCATAATTACTCTGACAAGCTCCAGCAATAATAACTAACTTTTCATGACTTTTCTCATAATTTCGACATTCTTTAACTGACTTAATAAAATTTTCTGTATTTTTATAATTACGAATATCTTCTATTTTTCCCTTCTTCTCATAATATGCATCATGTCCTGTTATTATTACAATATCTGGTTTATATTCTTCCAATAAGTCTTTTATTTTAAAAGAAACATCAACTTCATTTAATCTTTTACCAATTGCATAAATATTATGTTTTTTATAATAATTTAAACATCTTTGCAAATATTCATTATCACCATCTATATGAAGTATTTTTCCAGGCAAATAAAAAAATTCACTTCTATCTAATAAATCATCGTCTGTATCTTCTACTTCTATCTTTAAATCTTTTTTTTCTTCTTCAGTCGCTATTTTAAGGTCATTAATATCACTATCTGCATACAATCGAATATCAATTCCTTTTAAATAGCATTTATTTCCTTTTATATTAATTACTTTAAATAAAGTATCATTATTATAACTATTTCTTGTAACTAAATCCCCTTTTTTAATTTGCATATATAAATCACCAATACATTATATGCAAGAAATTATTTTTGCTTGCCTTGATTTTCTTGGTATTTTAAAATTCCAACAAATGATTTTCTAAAGTTTTCTCTTTATCTTAATCTGGCGGATAAAAACCTAAATTCCCATTTAATATTTCAATAGCAAATTTAATATGTTCTAATAAAATTTTCTATCAAAATCTGATGATCTACAAATCTATTAATAATATAATCATCCTCTATTATAGCAAATTCAATTATTTCAGGATGTATATTTAAATACCCAACAATCTCCTATTCTCTTTCAATTTCTCATTCACTATCTATAAAATGAATATAATCAAAAATTTCTATTCCCTTTAAAATCAATTGTTTTTCAAAATATAAATAATATTTTGGATCTTCATGCCTAACATGCTCTCCCCAAAAAAATTTTTTCTTGCAGAAGATACAACTATTTTAACAGCAGTTTGATTAATAATTTCTCTTAAATTTTCAACATATTTTGGATTAACTAAAACTTTTGGCCCTAAACTATTTATATCACCATCAAAATTCAAAAATATAATCTTTTTTTAAATCATCTAATTCAAAACTTATTATTATATTCATTTACTAAAATTTTAAAATTTTCTTTACTTATTTCTTCTGCTCTTACATTTTCTTTATAACCAAGATCATTTAATATATTCATAATTTTACTCCAATCATAATTACTTAAATTGTTTTTTAAAGTTTTCCGTTTACTCTTAAAAGCATCTTTGATAAACTGAAAATAAAAATATTTATTTTCAACATAATTTTCTTCTTTTTTAATAAGCTCAATAACAGCACTATCTACATTAGGAACTGGAATAAAATCGTTTTTTGAAACAATAAATTTTATCTTTGCCTCATAATAAAAATCAACAAACAAAGTAAATGCGTTATATTCCTTATGCCCATGTTCAGCAGTTAATCTTTCAGCAAATTCTTTTTGAACAAGTAAAATAATTTTATCAAAATTTAATTCTGACTCTATTAATTTTAACAAAATAGGCGAAGTAATATAATAGGGAATATTTGCAATAACATAAAGTTTGTTATAGGAAATACTTTTTACATCTTTATTAATATCCCTTTTCATAAAATCATCAAATATAATTTTTACTTTATTATTTTCATATTTTTTTAAGTAATTCCTCATTCGTTCATCTATTTCGTAACATAATAAATAACTATTTTTCTTAACCAAATATTCTGTCAAAGCTCCCATACCAGGACCTATTTCAATAATTAAATCATTTTCTTCTACTCCACTAAAAGATACAATATTTTCTAAAATTTTTTTATTCTTTAAAAAATTTTGTCCATATTTTTTAATTGCCTTTATCATAAAATCTCCTAATCTTAAAAAGATGGCTATTGCCATCCGCTTCTCAATACATCATAAGTTACAGAAACTCGCCCAATATACGCTCTAGCATATTCTGTACTCGAAGCAAGTAAATCTATATCATTACCTAAAACTCCTCGATCTAAAACTATACCTATAACAGGCTCATTAGAAATTGATTGTTTATTAAATCTTATAATTGTTCCACATGGTAAATTACTTGAAGAAGCAATTATTCGTACATTTCCATAAGATATATCCTCATAAGTATCAGTACCATTTAAAACATTATAATTAGGTAAACAAGCAAGTCTTCCACTACAAGAAGGACAATTAGCAACATAACCAGTTAAATCTCCGGTATAAGTATCTTTAGCAGTATATAAGTCACTAGCAATTTCTTCTTTTAATTTTAAAGCCATTGTTGACAAATCAATTGAGTTACTTGAAGTATCATATATTATTTTATTTTCTATTTTATTATTGCTTGATTCAACAATTACTACAAGTACAACTAAAATCATCACCTGAATAATTTTTAAAATACCCTTTAGTAGATTTTGGCCCACTTGTTTCACCTCATATCTAAAAATATTCTAACAAAGATAACTTTAAATGTCAAAAATACGATAAATATTTGAATTAGTAATTTTAGCTAATTCATTTATATTTACTTTTTTTAATTCTGCAACAAATTTAGCAATTTCTATAATTTTGCTTGGATCATTTTGTTTCCCTCTAAAAGGAACAGGAGTTAAGTAAGGAGAATCAGTCTCTAATATAATATTATTTAAATCTATCTCTTTAATAATATCTTTCATATTACAATTCTTAAAAGTAATAACACCATTAACACCTAAACAAAATCCCATTTTTATATAAATATTTGCTGTCTCTAAACTACCACTAAAAGAATGAATTACTCCTTTTACATTATATTTTTTTAAAACATTAATTGTATCTTCCGTTGCTTCCCTTGAATGTATAACTACTGGTATATTATATTTTTCTGCAAGAAATAATTGTTTTTCAAAAAGTTCAATTTGTTTATCTTTATCGTCCTTTGTATAATGATAATCCAATCCTATTTCTCCTATTGCAACAACTTTAGGATTCTTTAAATTACTTTCAATAAATTTTAAATCTTTTGATTCATAATTTTCAACATCTTCAGGATGAATACCTAGCGTCCCATATATATTATCTTTTTTTATTAGATTAATTACTTCGATATTAGTTTTATTATCACATCCAGAAACAATCATTCTATTTACATTTTCATTATTTGCCAAATTTATTATTTCATCAATATTATCATAGTATTCTTCAAATAAATGACAATGTGTATCACAAAACATATATTTTCTCACTTCCTAAAATACTATATCAAAAATAAAAAAAGAAGTAAAATTTACTTCTTCAAATAAATTATATTATTTTTTCAAAATCTCTTTCACTGTTGTATCTTTATCACGTTTTAAATCATAAAATCCTATATCACCATTTTCATTATATACCCAAGATAAATCAGTTCCATAAGGAGCATTAAAAATTTCTAGCATTATAGGTGAAATTTTAGATATAGTCGTTGCTCCTACTATTTCAAAATTATTAGGATCACTAACATAACTATCATCATCTATCTCTGAATATATCGTCCATCCATTTAAATTAGGAATAGAGCTTTGTTCACGATAACTATATTTAATTCTTTTACCATTATGTGTAATATTTTTAGAAATCATAAATCCGCCATATTGACTAGCATCTATTTTTTCTATTCCTTTATTATCTTTACTTTTCTTTAATTTATCAAATATTCCCATCTAAAAATCTCCCTCTCTATCGATATATATAATCCTTTTTCTCATTTGGAATAATAACTCCGTTTTTAATAGCAAAAATTGCTATTTTTTCACAAATATAATCATATATATCATCGTCTACATAAGCTTGCTTAATTGGATTATAATCATCATCGCTTATTTTATCAAAATTATCATATGCATATTTCCCATTTGCTTTTATAAAAGTCATTATTTCATTAATGTTATTACATTCTTTTTCATCAAATATATTTGATTTTTTTAATACACTATTTATATTATCACAAAAAAATTCAAAATTATCATCCCAATTTATATTTCCATTTTGTTTTGCTTCCCATCTTAGTTTCTCAATTTCACGAAGTAACTCACCTTGTAAACTATCAGCTTGTCCCTGTTCAGGTACTAATTCTTTCCACATTTTTTGGCACTGATTAATCTCCTTATTTTTATAGCCTTTCATACCTAATTTATTAACTAAATCATAATACTCTTCATTAATAATTTTTTTTACTTTATTATCATTATTAAATTTATCAAATATTCTCATTATATTTTCCTCATTTTACTTTTTTATTAGCAATTGATAATCAAGCAAAAAAATATCATCAAGTATATTAACAATAATAACTTTATCATTAATATTTATACCTGCAGTAGGTTCTGCCAATTTTGCAAATTTTAAATTTTCACCCAAATCAATTTCTAATATTTTATAGCTCCCATCATTAAAAACTTGTTCTACTACGCCAATATAACACTTGTAATTTTTCTTTTTTATATGTTTGCTTTTTTTTAAATATTCAAACAATACTAATATTGGCAATAAAGAAAATACCAAAGCTAATGCTCTAATATATATCATTTTTCCAAAAAATTGAAAAAATAATAAAAAAACAAATACTAAAAAAGAAAATATACTAACAAATATTGAAATAATAAAAAATTTCAAATATTCATTCTTTAATTTTTTCAATATTATTTCATGAATTTCACTATTAAATTCAATACTAATAATTTTTCCTTGACTTGCTAAATTACTTAATAATCTTTGTTTTTCTTTTATTGTTATCATAACTAATCACTACCTATCAATCATCTGAATTATCATATATATCATATACTCCAATATCATTTCTTTTAAGAAAATCAATAAAATCATTAACATAAGGAGCCTCTATAACTCCAGAAAATGTTGTTTCATTAGAACTTGCATGATTGTAAATAGAAGAAAAATGAGAAATTAATACTGTATTCGTATATTTATCATAATCAATATCTAATAACAAATTATTTGTATAAAGATTATTATTTTGTACATAAAAAACTAATTCCTTTTTTTCAAATGATTTTTTGATTAATCTTTTTGATTTATTTAGTAAATAAAATATAATAGGTACAATACTTAAAAATACTATAAATAGAAGAAGTAAGAAAAATTCTGAAACACTTATTGCTAAAATAAATATAATCAAACATAACATAACCCAACCCCCTAATATTAAACATATATTTAAAGCTTCTTTATCCTGACGTCTTACTATCTTAACAATTGTTGTAAACATTTCTCGCTTACACTCTAATTCTTCATTAACATTACTTTCTTGTATGACATTTTCTTTTTTATTTTTTTGATTTATTTTTCTAAAATAATTCTTATAATAAACTAACTGATAATGACATTTATCAGAAACTGCATTTTTATTTAAATCTCCAGTATCATATCTTTGAAGAAGATATTCAACCAGTTTTTCAAATCCTTGCAAACTATACTCTAAACTAAATACTTTTGAATTTGTACTAATTTTTAAATAAACTATTAAACGAGAATGTCTGGAAGAAAAACTATTATAAAAAGAAATTTTTTTAACTTCTGAAATATCAAATTGATAATTCATAATTCCCTTTCTCACTTTAAAATTTGTACCGTCAACATTTACACGAAATGTTGCAACACGGATAAAATTTGGTACTAATATACAAAAAAGAAAAATACAGTATATGACTTTAATTAAAATTGGGACATTTTTAATCATTAACCACCATGGTATTACTAATAAAATCAAAAAATAAAATATAAATAATCCTTTTGCATACTTTACTACAAATTTATTTTGATCCATTTTTATCCACCCTTTTACTCATTTTTAACATATTACTAATTTTTAATCCTCATTATAAGTTCTAATAATATTAGAATAACATCATTTATTTTACGTAATTATAATATTAAGTATAGCATATTTCCAAAAATATTTCATAAAAAATGTAATACTACTAATAATCTTACTTTTATTATTTTCAGTATATTAATAGATTGAAAAACATCTTCAATCAATAAAAATTACAATTTTAACTCAAAAAAACAAACTAATCAATCATAGTTTATTTTTTCTAAAATTATATCATTTTTATAAAAACTTAATACTGTATATAATTTATTATCATCTTAGAGAAAAGTCCTTGTATTTTAATCTATTTGCTTACTTCTATTCTTTGAAATAAAATAACTGGAGTATTTAATTTATAAATAACATTTTTATTAAATTCAAATGAATTATTATCAGTATTAATTTGTTCTAAAATATTATTACTTGTATCAGGTAAGAATGGTTCTAAAAACACAGCACATACTCGAATACTTTCTATTAAATTATAAAGTACTGTTTCTAAACGCTCTAATTTAGTTTCATCTTTAGCTAAAACCCAAGGTGTCGTTTCATCAATATATTTATTGCTTCTTCGTAGTACTTCAAATATTTCATCAATAGCAGCACCAATTTCTAAAGAATTCATTTTCTTTTCTATTTTATCTTCTAAATCATTAACCATAACAATTAATTCATGATCAACATCCTCATTCACTTTTTTATTTGTTAAATTTCCTTCAAAATACTTTTTAGCCATGGCAATTGTTCGATTCACTAAATTACCCAATATATTTACTAAATCTCCATTAATTCTTTCTACTAATAAATCATTAGACAAAACTCCATCATTACTAAAAGGAATCTCATGTAATAAATAATATCTTACAGCATCTACTCCATATTTCTGTACTAAATCATCAGCATAAATAACATTTCCCTTTGACTTACTCATTTTACCATCCGCCATTAAAAGCCAAGGATGCCCAAAAACTTGTTTTGGAAGTGGTAAATCAAGACTCATCAAAAAACAAGGCCAATAAATAGTATGAAAACGAATAATATCTTTTCCTATTAAATGTAAATCAGCTGGCCAACAACTCTCAAATTCTTCACTAGAACCATCTGGATCATATCCAATATTCGTAATATAATTTGTTAAAGCATCAAGCCACACATAAATAATATGCTTTAAATCAAAATTTACAGATATTCCCCAATCGAAAGAAGTACGTGAAACACATAAATCTTGTAAACCTGGTTTTATAAAATTATTAATCATTTCATTTTTTCTTGATTCGGGTTGAATAAACTCTGGATGATTTTCAATATATTTTATTAAACGATCTTGATATTTACTTAATCTAAAAAAGTAAGCTTCTTCTACTTTTTCTTCTACATCTCTTCCACAATCAGGACACTTACTATTTACAAGTTGACTTTCTGTCCAAAAAGATTCACAAGGAACACAATAAAGTCCTTTATATTCACCCAAATAAATATCATCTTGATCATACATTTTCTTAAATATCTTTTGTACAATTCTCTCATGATTCTCATCTGTAGTACGCACAAACTTATCATATGAAGTATTCATTATATCCCAAATATTTTTAATTTCACTAGCAACTTTATCTACATACTCTTTTGGAGTAATTCCAGCTTCACGTGCTTTTATTTCTATTTTTTCACCATGTTCATCAGTTCCAGTTTGAAAATAAACATCAAACCCTTTTAATCTTTTATAACGTGCAATGCTATCTGCTAAAACCACTTCATATGTATTTCCAATATGAGGTTTTCCTGAAGTATAAGCAATTGCTGTTGATATATAATATTTTTCTTTCATAAACATTCTCTTTTCTAATAACCACCACTTATTGTAATAATCTCATTATTTATATATGTATTTTCTTCACTACCTAAATAATAAATTAAACTTGCAACTTCACTTGGTTCAGCAAATCTCTTCAAATAAATTTTTTCAGTTTCTTTTGCTTTTTCTTCCTCTGATAATTGCTGATTCATTTCTGTATTTATCCAATGTGGTGCAACAGCATTCACTAAAATTTTAGGCGCATATTCTAAAGCAAAATTCTTAGTTAAAGAGTTTATTGCTGCTTTTGAAGCATCATAATCTATACTTGTTGGAAAATTCCAATTAATTCCATTTGTACTAGATACATTTATAATTCTTGTTGTTTTATTTAAGTCATACATAAATTTACCAAAATACTTACACATTAAGTAAGTACCAATTAAATTATTATGTATAGTTTCTTCAAAAATTTCTGTAGACCTCTCATCAACTTCCATATCATAAACAATACCCGCATTATTTACTAGCACATCAAGAGTTCCAAACCCACATTTAACTTCTTCAAGCATTCGCACAACGTCTTCTTCATTTGAAATATCTCCAAATGCAACTATACATTTTACATTGTAATTATCTTCAATATTTTTTGATATCTTTAATAATTTTTCTTTTTCAAGATAATCATTAAGAACTATATCATAACCTTCTTTTGAAAATTTTTTAGCTACTGCAAGTCCTAAGCCTCTTCTTGCACCAGTTATAAACACTACTTTATTCATAAAAATCCTCCTTAAAAATTAAAAAAATCATAAATTAAGGACGAGTAAATACCCGCGGTACCACCTTAATTCATGATTAATCATGCACTCTTTTCGTAACGAGAACGACCCGATTTAACTCTAGAACCATGTTCATATTTCAAGATTATTTGCTCTCACCAAACGCAAACTCTCTTTAAATCTTAAAAATACTACTCTTTCTTTCAACATTAATTAAAAATATACTACCATAAAAATTTTTTACTTTCAAGAAATATCTAACTTACTAACTATAATATTCGATATAAGTTTTAATAAATCTATATGATAATCTGGAATAGCACTATTATCATTATATAAAATAATTAAACCTAAACAATCAATAGAGGAAATGATAGGTAAAATCAAAAAATAACCTGTTAATTCTCTATCCTTAAATAAATATGTTTCTAAAGTACTTTTTATAACAGACTCCCGATTATGAATAAAATCTAAAAATTTCTCGCCAATTTCTTGATTAACTTCTATTTGGTCCACGCCTGAAAAAATAACCTTGTCTCGATCTGTGATAATAATTTTAAAATCATATGTATCATTTACAATATTAGCAAGGTTTTTAACAATTTCACTATAATCCTGCATTTTAGAATACTTTTTTAAAAGAATATGATCATTTTCTACATAAATTTCTAAATTCTCTCCATCACGAATTCCTAAGTTTCTTCTTATTTCTTTTGGTAAAACAATTCTTCCTAACTCATCTATTTTTCTAATAACACCAGTAGACTTCAAAAGAAAATCAACTCCTCTGCTAATTAGTTTGATTCGTTAAGAAAAATTTATGCTAAAAACCAATATTTTTTTGTTTAATAATTTATAAGTTAAATATTAGTTAAAAAAATATTAAAATCTTTATAATATTTTAATTGAATAGTTCTTCTTTTTAACCAGTACAAAATATTACTATAATATTGCTTCCTTGTAATTTGTTTATTTGTTAATTCAATTTTTTTTCTTTTAATATGACGAACAATCGATCTTTTCCACCATTTAATAATAGCAGTACGTTTAATTATTAATCTTCCTTTAATTTCCTTAATGTCTAAATATCTATATATTTGTTGGCCTTCTAAAACATATATAACTGACTTATCTGTATTTTTAATATAACTTATTATTTCCTCATAATATTTTTCATTGTCTTGATTAGGATATTTCTTTTTCAGCATTTGATTTATTTTTATTGTTTCTTCATTTATATTATCTTTATCTTGTCCACGATACAAACAATCCAATGATATAACAACATATCTACTATCATTTCTATATTTATTTGCTAAAGTTGTTTTCCCCGAACCAATCATTCCTGTAATATTAATAATATTATCATTAGTACATAAAACTTCTAAATCTTTTTTATCTACAAATAATCTAACTTTATTACTCATAATTTTTTCTCCTAAATATCTAATATAAAATATTTTATAAATTATCTAAAACTGTTTTCTATATCTTGCCAAACTAATTCTAATAAAGGAACAAAATAATATAAAAAATGTTTTTGACCTTGTTTTAAAAGTAAAGTAATCAATATTTTTTTATTTACATATTTAAAATTAAAATTACGATTTATATTATATGCTTCTAAAAAAAGTTTGTCTCCCTTAATTCTTTCCGAATATTTTGCAGGAATTTCTAATTCTATCATTCGATCATTTTGGACTACTTTACTAATTTCAAATTTTTTAGCAATTTTTTCAAACCACTCTTCATACATATATACTTCTATTTCTTTAGTAATTTTTCCAAAACGATCTTCTAACACCGTTTTTATATTTTGTAATGATTCTTCATCTTCTATTTCATTAATAAGTTGATGAATTTCTATTTTCACTTCTTCATCGCTAACATAATCATCACTAATATGAGTGCTTACATTTACAAGTGACTTAGAATCTAAATCTTCTTCCTTTACTTCTTCTCCATTTAACCTTTTTATTTCTTCATCAACCATTTGCATATATAAAGAAATTCCTACTGAATCAACAAATCCTGCTTGTTCACTTCCTAAAATATCTCCTGCACCTCGAAGAGACAAATCTCGCATAGCAATACGATATCCACTACCAAGTTCTGTAAAATCTTTAATAGCTTGTAATCTTTTTACTGCAATATCATTTAAAACTTTTCGTTTATCATATAAAAAATAAGCATAAGCAATTCTATCTCCCCTACCAACTCTTCCACGTAATTGATAAAGTTGACTAAGCCCAAAATAATCAGCATTATAAATAATCAAAGTATTAGCGTTTGGTATGTCTATACCTGTTTCAATTATCGTTGTACAAACTAATATGTCAAATTCTTTATTTACAAAAGCTTCCATAATATCATCAAGTTCCTTTTTAGACATCTGACCATGAGCAAAATTTATAGTAGCTTCTGGAATCATATTTTTTAATCTATCACAAAATTCTTCAATTGATGCAACTTTATTATAAAGAATAAAAATTTGACCTTTTCTTGCTAATTCTTTATATATAGCATCTTTTACAATTAAATCATTTTCACTTAAAACATAAGTTTGAACAGGATATCGATTTACTGGAGCAGTATCAATAATTGATAAATCTCTTAAACCACTCATTGCCATTTTTAAAGTACGAGGAATTGGTGTCGCTGATAAGGTAAGAACATTAATATCATTTTTAAATTTTTTTATTTTTTCTTTATGTGTGACACCAAATCGTTGCTCCTCATCCACAACTAGTAATCCTAAATTTTTACACTTAATATCATTGCTTAATAATCGATGTGTTCCAAAAAGTAAATCTATTTTACCATTTTGTAAATCCTCTAAAATACGTTTAGTATCTTTTTGAGACGTAAATCTATTTAATAAAGCGATTTCAATTGGATATGATTTAAACCTATTTAACGCAGAATTATATTGTTGTTTCGATAAAATTGTAGTTGGACACAAATACAAAACCTGTTTATTATTTAAAATTGCTTTAAAAATTGCTCTAAAAGCAACTTCGGTTTTACCAAATCCAACATCTCCACACAATAAGCGATCCATTGGAATAGAACTACGTAAATCATCTAATACATCATTTATAGCTCGTAATTGATCCTTAGTTTCATCATATGGAAATTCTGCAGCAAACAAATCTTCTTCCTCATAATCTTTATACTGTTCTACTTTAGTTTTACTACGAATAGCATATAATTTCATTAATTCTTCTGAAATATCTTTAATCTTTTTTTGAACTTGGCGTTTTTTTAATTCCCAAGAAGAACTATTTAACTTATTAACTTTTGGTTTTACGCCATCACTATCAGTATACTTATAAATATTAGTAATTTTTTCTACTGGAATATAAACTTTATCATTACCAGAATAATTAAGTTGAATAAAGTCTTTAGCTAAGCCTCTCTGATTTAAAGTAACTACTCCATTGTATATTCCAATACCATGTGTTCGATGAACTATATAATCTCCTAACTTTAAACTATTTAAAGAATTAACTTTTTTTCCAATTTTTAAAGAATTTTTATACTTTATTTGTTCATTTTTAACATCCTCAATATCAAACTCAGAAATAACAACATATTTATCAAAAATAAAACCTTTATTAACTTTTTTCATTAAAATATTAATAGAATTTTCAATTGGACTATCTACAAAATTAGCATTTGGAAATAAATCCATTATTTGTTTTTTTTGAGAATTCTTAGATAAACAAAAAATAACAGTCTTATTAGTTGATAACCATAAATCAACTTTTTCTTTCAATAAATCATAATCCGAATGAAAATTCTCTATTTCTAAAGACTTATATTTATATAGTGGAATTTCAGCTTTGTCAATGTTATTTAAATTATCTATATATACAACTCTATTTGAATTTAATTCTTCCATATCATACATATATTTCTTATCATTTTCTATTTCATTACTTTTTTTATATTCTAAAATATCAGCAACAAGCTTAAAATAGCCAGCTTCAATTTGACTATAATTATAAAAAAATAAAATTGGCGAAAATAAATAATCAATTAATGAATTACTATTATCACTTATAATCTCATTATAAGGATAAATTGTTATTTCAGTTATTTTATTTAAAGATAATTGAGTGTTTTCATCAAAATAACGAATTGATTCAACATTATTGCCAAAAAATTCTAAACGAATTGGATGTTCTTCTTCAATCAAAAAAACATCTAAAATAAATCCTCTGACTGCATAATTACCAGTCGATGTTACAATGCTATCACGAGAATAGCCAAAATTTTCTAAACATTCAATAACTTCTTCTCTTGAAAAAGTACCATTTAATTTAATTGTTAGAGATTTTTTTTGATGAATAGAAGGTAAAAATTTCAAATAACCCATTAAATTAGCTACGACAATATGCTTCCCTTTAGAAATAGATCTTAAGGTTTCTAAACGTTTAATTTTTAAATCAGGAGAACTTGCTAAGGCAACAGAAGACACAAAATCGTCCATTGGAAAAAGTAGTACATCGTCAATATATGTACTTAATAACGAAAAAAGTTGATTACACTCATACAAGGAATTTGTAACAATCAAAATATTTTCTTTAATCTTATCAAAAATATTTAAAATATAAAGAATATTCAACTCATTTGTTAATCCTGTAATTTGAACATTTGTCTCTAATTTAAAATAATTATTTAACCAATTCATATTTATCCTCGACAATTATATTTATTCATTGCTTTTTCTAATCCTTCATTTACGAAAGAATCTATAATATTTCTATAAAGATCAGAACTTTCTTTAAAATAATTCAACTCTTCTTTAGAAAATTTACCCAACACATAATTTATTGTATCTCCATTTGTTGCATGAGAAATACCTATTTTTAATCGACCAAAAGCATCACTTTTTAAAGAAGATATAATAGACTTAATTCCATTATGACCTCCAGCTGAACTATTTGCTTTTAATTTATACTTTTTAAAATCCAAATCCATATCATCATGTATAACCAATATATCATCTATTGCTATATCATAAAACTTAACAGCTTGATACACAGAACTACCAGATAAATTCATATATGTTGTTGGCTTTAAAAACATTACTTTCTCTCCATTTACATTAATAATTTGATATAAACCATCAAACTTTTTTTTCCAATCATTACTATTTAAATAATTATCTATAATCATAAAACCAATATTATGACGTGTATTTTTATATTCATCTCCTGGATTACCTAAACCAACTATTAATTTCATTTTATCACTTCCTAAAAATATTTTTATAACTACAATAATTATTTAAAAACAATGGTGGACTAACAACCAATGAATTATTTGCATTTTTAACACATTTTATCAAAACTATATTAGCATTTTTATCATCTTTTGTATAAACAAATTGTATTTTTTTAGCAACTAATTTATATTTTTCACACAAATACAAAATTTCTTCCAATCTTTCTGACAAATGTATAAGAAAAAAAAATCCTTTATTTCTTATGGAATAATTGACCGTTTGAAATAATTCATCTAAAGTCAAAAAAATCTCATGACGTGCTATTGACTTCTCACTTTTCTTATTGGTTATAGAACTATTCTTATATTTAAAATAAGGAGGATTGGCAATTATAACATCAAAATTATTTCCCGGGAAATAATTTTTTATATTCTTTACATCATCATTTACAATTGTAATTTGACTTTCTTTTTTATTTAAAGCAACAGATTCTAAAGCCATTTTATAAATTTTATCTTGTATCTCAAAAGCTGTTATTTTATTCGTATAATAATAAGATAGAATAAGTGATACTGCGGCATTCCCAGCACATAAATCCAAAATAGAAAATGATTTATCCACATTATCCACAAATTCTGCAAGTAAAATAGAATCTAAAGAAAATTTAAAACATTCGCTATCTTGAACAATTTTAAATTTTTCATAATCATACAAATCATTTACTACTTTCATTATTTAAAACAATCTCCATTATTTCATTGCCTGTATCAATTTTTATTTTTCTATTCAAAATATCAACTGATACTACTTTTCCCTGAGCTCCCTCATATTTTACATGAGAACCAATATTAGGCAAACCAATATGAGCTTCCTTATAACATTCATCCTCATAAGATAAACAACATAATAAACGACCACAACAGCCATTTATCTTAGATGGATTTAATGCTAAGTTTTGATTTTTAGCCATGTTCATTGAAACTGATTCTAACGAATTTAGAAAGGTTGAACAACATAAAGTTCTTCCACACTGCCCAATTCCTCCAATACCAGTTGCTTTATCTCTAGCTCCAATTTGCCGAAGTTCAATACGTGTTTTATAAATACTTGCTAATCTCTTAGTTAATTCTCTAAAATCAACTCTTTCATCAGCAGTAAAATTAAATAATAACTGCTTTCTATCAAATGTATATGAAGATGATAAAAAACGCATTTTCAAAGACATTTTTTGAGCTAGGATTTGTACTTTTTTTAAAGCTATATCAGCATCTTTTAAATTTTTCAAATACTGTTTATAATCATCTTTGGTTGTTAATCTTATTATTTTTTTAATATTTTCTATTTCGTTCATTTTATCCTGAGAAATCTTTTCAACTACTTTTCCATATTGTAAGCCCTTTTCTGTTTCAACAATAACATTTACGTTTAAACTAACCTTATTATTAGCAGCATCAAAATAATAAACCTTTCCTGTTTCGTTAAATTTTACACCATATACATTCACATCAAATCCTCCAAACTAAGTACAAAATAATCTAACAAAAGACTAATATTTACATTATAATTTAATTTATCCAAAATATCATTAATTAATTTTATACGTTTAATAAGATTATCTTCTGTTATGTTTTTCAATTTAATTAAACTTTCTATAGGAACTTTTTCTTTTAATAAATCCAAATAAAAACTCAATACTATTTGAAAAAATTTAATAATTTGACTTTTTTCCAGTTTTTGATCCATTATTTTTTTATTCATAACTATACTTTTTGATTTAACTATTTCAATATCATAGATATAATTAATTGCTAAATTAAAAAGATCAGCATTATCATTCAAACAAATATTTAGATTATAAAATGCCTTTAATACTTCACAACGACTTTTTATTGTCGTAATTACATTTTCCTTATTATTTGTTATTAAAAAACCTATTGTATTATCTTCAGGTTCTTCAATAAACTTTAACATAGTATTAGCAGATGAAGAATTAAAAAGATCAGCATCATTTATAACATAAATATTAAACTTAGAAAAATATGGTTTATGAGAAAAAAGCATTTTTAATTCTTCCATTTGAGACTTCTTAATCACTTGGCCATCTGGAAAAATTATTGATAAAGTAGGTAATGAATCACTATCTATCAAATGACATAAATTGCATTCTGAACAATTATCACTATATCTGCTGGGACAACTAATATATTTAATAAATTCTTTAATATCCTGTAAAACCAAGTTTTTATCATCTGTCTCAATTAAAAAAACATGAGAAAGCTTATTCTCATTATATTTTTTTATTAATTGTTCAATATTTTTATTTTTTATCACTACAAACACCTATCTTTTATTTTACAATGAAGAACATAATCACTAATGACAAAACTCCTGGTATCCCTAAAACTGAGCCCGTAATAACCGTAAAAATATTAATAGGAATTACAACATTAAAAGAATTTACTAACAAATTTAAACCGTATAATACTAAAAAAGAAAAAACTAGCTTTTTTACTACATTCATTAGTTTCTTTAACATTTATTTCACCTATAAAAATATATGTAAATGTACATTTTTTATTCAGAAATTTGTTTACGATCATTCAATGCTTTATCCAAAGTAATTACATCAATATAATCTATATCTGCTCCCATTGGAATTCCATAAGATAACCTAGAAATAACAACATTTTTTTCTTCAAAAATTTTTTTAATAAATAAAGTGGTAGTTTCCCCTTCTATTGTTGATTTTAATGCTAATATTAACTCTGGTTTCTTTAATTTTTCTACACGTTGAATTAAAGAATTTAAATTAATATCCTCATAACCTATTCCTTCTGTCGGCGAAATAAGACCATTTAACACATGATATGTTCCATGATAATTTCCAACTTTTTCAAAAGTAAAAACACTTTTATAATCCTCTATTACACAAATAATATTTTTATCTCTACCATCATTTTCACAAACATCACAGATCTCTTTATCTGTCAAATGACCACATATCTTACATGGTTTCAAATTTTCCTTTGCATCAATTATAGATTCACTAAAATTTTGAACCTGTTCACTTGGCAAATCTAATGTAGCTAAAGCTAGACGCTCTGCGCTTTTATCTCCTATTCCTGGTAATTTCTTATAAAATTCTATAATGTTCTCCAATTTTTTAGGATAAATCATCTTAGAATAATCCACCTAGTCCTGGACCTAGAGATCCTAATTTATCTTCTATTTCTTTATCAATTTGGCCAATAGCATCTTTTGAGGCTAACAAAATCATGTCCTCTAAAACCTCAATATCATCTAAATCAAGATTTTTATTTTTTATCTTGATTGAAATCATCTCTTTTTTTCCATTAAAAACTACTTCTACTAACTCGCTTTTTCCTGTAAAAAGATTCTTATCAATTTCATCCTTCTTTTTTTGTATATCCCTTTGCATTTTTTGTGCTTGCATCATAATATTTTGCATATTCATAAACATAACCTCTTTCTTATTGTATAATTAATTTACTTTCATCAAATATTTCTAAAATATTATTTAAAACATTTGTTTCATCTTGATTTTCTATTTTTTCAGCAATTTCCTCTAAAACTGGTTCATTCAATAAACTATATTTATAACCATCTCTAATTTTACTTATATAAATTTCTTTTTCTTTATTCCAATCTGTAGTTGTAAGAGCTAAAAGTTTTAATTCAACTCCTACACATTCCTTATATTTTCTTTCAATATTTAAAAGCTCTTTATTAAATAATTCTACAATACTTTTCTGTGGATGGATAACAATATTTACATTTGAAGAAGCTAAAACAACATCACAATCAATAACTAAATTTTTTAATTCATTATTTAAATCATTATTTTCTATAAACTTATGCCAATTTTCTTTAAATATTTTCAAATTATTTTTATCAGCTTGGGCAAAACAATTATTTATCCTAATCGGAATTAAAGTTACAATAAAATCTGAAAAGTTACTATCATTAATCAAATTTTTAGTATCATTTATAACAATTTCAGTTCCTTTATCTTGAATTTCAACTTTATCATCCTCTAATTTTTCTGGAATTTTAAAAATATCAATACTTCCCATATTTTCCACAAAAATCATAAAAATCAATAAAAATGGATCAACATTTATATTAATTTTATTAATCAAATCATTTAATTCAAAAACTACTTTTTTTAACAAAGAATACTTTTGACCATCATTTTCACTTTTATAATTAATCGCAATTATAAATAACTCATCTATCATTTTTTTTATAAAATTTTTATAATCAATTGAACTTTTCATAAGATCATCAAAAATCTTCTTTAACTCATTATAATCATTTTTTAAAAAGCTTTCAATAATAGATTTAATCTTAACAATAGAAACTGACCCATAATTTGCCAATATAGTTTCTAAAGTAACTGAAGAAGAACTTGTTGATAACTGGTTTAATATACTAAGAGCATCTCTTAAACCTCCATCAGCCAAGTAGGATATTTCCTTTATAGCTTCATCAGTTATATCTATATTCTCTTTATTTGACACAGATTTCAAATGGTTAGTAATATCTTCATTATCAATCTTCTTAAAATCAAAACGCTGACATCTTGATAAAATCGTAATTGGAACATTTTCTATATTAGTAGTAGCTAAAATAAATATTATATGAGATGGTGGTTCCTCCAAAGTTAATAACAAAGCATTAAAAGCACTCTGAGACAACATATGAACTTCATCAATAATATACACTTTATATTTACTAAATGAAGGGGCTATCTTCACATTGTTGATAAGTTCTCTAATTTCATCTACGCCATTATTTGAAGCAGCATCTATTTCAATAATATCCGCATTATTCTCAATATTTTCACAAGAATGACATTTACCACAAGGAATAGCATCCTCTAATGCCTCACAATTAATAGTTTTAGCAAAAATTTTTGCTGTACTAGTCTTACCAGTACCCCTTGGTCCTGTAAAAATATATGCATGTGACAATTTATTGTTAATAATAGCATTTTTAAGCATATTAATAGTATATTTTTGGCCAACTACTTCATTAAAATTTGTAGGTCGATACTTACGATAAAGAACTTTATAATTGGTATCCAAAAAGCATCACCACCTTCAAATATTATATCATAAAAAAACAATTATTATCGTTTATTTTGAAAAAAATCAGATAATAATTGTTGATAAGTATTAGAATAAATATTTTTGTTAATAATAAATTGTGTTTTAGAAAAATCCTTCTTAAATTCTGGTTTTTCCAACAAATATATCACTTTTTCTATCCTACTTTGTTTAATAACCTCTTGGCACATCTGACAAGGTTTCAAAGAAACATATAACATACAATCACTCAAATTCCATCTTTTCAATTTCTTAGCCGCCTTTTTAATAGCTAAAATTTCAGCATGTGCCATAATATCCTTTTTTCTTTCTTTATCATTACTACAACACGAAAGAATTTTATTTTCACATACAACTGCTGCTGCAACTGGTATCTCATCTCTAACAGCCGCTTTTTGAGCCCTTTTAATTAATAAAGACCATATTTCATCTTCAAAAATCATAAAATCACCTATAAAAAAAGTGCACACGAATAGGGATTGATGTGGCTGCTGTCTTCCAACTCTGACCAAGTTACAATATAATCGTTGCACATTAATATACTACCATTATAAAATCTAAAAAGCAATATAATTTTTATTGTTGATAAGTATTATTAATTAACGTTGTACTTAAAAAGTTATTCATTTTGCCAAAAATTATTCAAAAAAGCATATACTAGAAACCAGTTAATTAACACACACATATACACAAACATTTTTTGTTTTTGAACAACATATGTTTCACGTGAAACATCAAAATTAACAAATAAAAGAAAAAACATTAATAATAATGAATTATCAGAAATAACAATATATATAATGCTTCAGCAAAAATTATTACTTTCTATTTTAAAAAATGAATGTTCTGATATAGTAAAAACACTTTTTAAAGAATACAACGTTTTGCAAACTATAAAAATTAAATGATAAAACAGCATTTAAGATTATAAACAAGTATTAAAGACCTATTTTTAAGCAAAAATATTTATTGGAGTAATTTATAAGATAAAATATGTTTAATACTTAATTAATAATAAAGCAATATATTTTTTATAATTTGTTATCATCTAGTATATTCTATGTTTCACGTGAAACATTATTATTTATAATTATATTAATTCTAATATAAATTACGTCACGTTAAGAAGCAAGATTATACTATTTTAGTAATTAACAATAAAATAAAAAAGTATGTTTCACGTGAAACATACTTTAAATCTATACATTTTCTTCTGAATTTTCTTCTTCTGTTTTATCCACTAGATTAATTGTGGATACTTCCTGATTATTTTTCAAATGAATCAATCGTACACCTTGTGTGACTCTTCCCAAAGTATTTATTTGATCTAACGGAACGCGAATAATCATACCTGTATCAGTAACTATAATTAAATCGCTATTTTCTTTAGCAAGTTTAAATGCTGCCATGTCACCATTCTTTTCAGTAACACTTAAAGCTTTAACTCCTTTACTTCCTCTTTTAGTTTGACGATAATCACAAACATTCGTTTGTTTTCCATATCCTTTTTTCGTTACTATTATTAAAGAATCACTATCATTTGCCTTTTCAGCACCTATACAAGTACTATTTACTAAGTTAATACCTCGAACTCCGCTGGCAGTTCTACCCATGATACGAACTTCATCTTCCAAAAATTTAACCATTCTACCATCACTAGAACCTAGTAAAATAGAATCAGTCCCACTTGTCTTTTGAACAGCAATTAATTCATCAGAATCTTTTAAATTAATACAAATCTTACCATTAGTTCTTATATTCTCAAATTCATTAATAGAAGTACGTTTAACAATACCATTTTTTGTAACAAATAATAAATATTTTGCCTCTTCTTCTCTCTTAACACTCAAAATAGATGTAATCTTCTCTTCTTTTTCAATTTGTAACAAGTTGATAACTGGTAACCCTTTAGACTGTCTACTATACTCTGGTATTTCATATCCTTTCAAACGATATACTTTTCCTTTATTAGTAAAGAATAATATAAAATCATGTGTTGATAAGGACTCTAAATGCTCAACAAAATCTTCTTCATTGGTATTCATACCCTTAACTCCTACTCCTCCACGATTTTGTAATTTGAAAGTATCTGAAGTAGTACGCTTAATATAACCATTGTGAGTAAGGGCTATCATAATATCCTCTTCTGGAATTAATGACTCATCCTCAATATACTCGATAGCAGTCATATCAATATTTGTTCTTCTTTCATCCGCATACTTATTCTTAATTTCTAATAATTCCTCTCGAATAATAGCTAAAACTCTTTCCTCACTAGCTAAAATAGCACGTAATTCATCAATTAATTTCAAAAGATCTGCTAATTCACTCTCTATTTTTTCACGCTCCAAACCAGTCAAACGGCGCAATTTCATTTCTAATATAGCATTAGCTTGAATATCATCTAAACCAAATTTAGTCATCAATTGTTCTTTGGCAATAACATCTGTTTCTGACTCACGAATCGTCTTAATAACCTCATCTAAATGATCTAAAGCAATCTTTAATCCTTCTAAAATATGAACACGATCTAAAGCTTTATTCAAATCAAATTGAGTACGACGAATAATTATTTCCTTTTGATAATCAATATATTTAGAAATAATATCTTTTAAACCTAATACTTTTGGGGTTTGTTGATCTAACATTAATAAATTAATACCAAAAGTTGTTTGCAATTGTGTGTATTTATATAAATTATTTAATACAACATTTGCATTTGCATCTCTCTTTATGTAAATAACTACGCGGACTGGATGTTCTAAATTAGATTCCTCATGCAATTCACTAATTCCATCAATTACTTTATCACGAACTAATTCTCCAATTCGTGATTGAAATTCCGCTTTATTTACTTGATATGGCAACTCAGATACTATAATTCTTGTTTTCCCATTTACTTCTTCTATATCTGCTTTACCACGAATAGTAATGGAGCCTTTTCCTGTTTCATAAGCTTTCTTAATTCCACTATTACCCAAAATAGATGCTCCAGTTGGAAAATCAGGTCCTTTAATATATTGCATCAAACCATCTGTATCGATTGACTGATTATCAATATAAGCAACACAACCATCAATTACTTCTCCTAAATTATGAGGTGGAATATT
>CANPJT010000011.1 GCA_947574255.1 uncultured Mycoplasmatota bacterium | reverse complement strand
TTTATCCCAAAATTTAATAGAATACTTAACTAGTTTAGAATCAGAAGAGCTAGTAAAAGATGATTATGGTAACCTAAGATATATAGGAGCCAATCCAAACAATTATGTATCATTTAATAATGAATTATGGCGAATAATAGGAGTAATGAAAGATATAGAGAATCCTGATGGAACTAAAGAAGATAAAGTAAAATTGATTAGAAATGATTCAATAGGAGAGTATTCATGGGATAATAAACCAAAAGGCGTAGGTTCATCAACAAGTGAATATGGAAGTAATGATTGGAGTGATAGTACATTACAAAAAGTCTTAAATGAAGGAGCCTACTATAATAGAACAAATGGAGATTGTCCAAGTGGAGGTAGTGGAATAACAACACCATGCGATTTCACAAATAATGGATTAACTAGTGCTTCCAAGAGTATGATAAGTGATAGTGTATGGAATTTAGGTGGAACAACAGATTGGAATAGAGAAACAGATCATTTTTATAAAATCGAAAGAGGAGAAGAAATATATCCAGGAAGAGCAATAAAATGGACAGGAAAAGTAGGCTTAATGTATCCCTCAGATTATGGTTATGCAACAAGTGGTGGAGCTACTACAAACAGAGATGCTTGTTTAAATGAAATCACATTATTTAATTGGAATTCGAAAAGTGATTGTTATGAGAATAATTGGTTACATATATCCGAATATTCTCAATGGACAATAACTCCTTATAATATAGGAAATGCCACTTTTGATGTAATGGCAAATAGCCAATTATATAATCATTATGATTCAGGTTCTTTTGGAGTACGTCCATCAATATATTTAGATATAAAAGTTAATGTTATAGGAGAAAAGGGATCAGAATCTAATCCGCTAGTTTTAAAATAAGTGAGTTTTATTCTCACCTTTTTTAATTGTAGTCAATTATTTTTCCAAAATTGGACAATATATGATAAAATAATTTTAAAGAATGGGATAGTGATTATATGTCTAAAACAACTTTTATTTTACTCGGAATAAGTTATTATATAATTTCAATTATCATCATTGTAGTTGTCTTAAATCTTATAAATAAAAAAGAAAATAAAAAATATTTAAATGAAATAAAAAATCTTGAAAGAGATAAAAATTTAATAATATCCGCCAGTATATTAGCAGAATTAAATAAAGTAGAACCATTAGTAAATAATTCTGAAACTAATGAAATATATAAAGAATGGCAACGAAGATTTAAAGTGATAAAAGATGAAGAAGTTCCAAAAATTACTGATGCTTTATTAGAAATTGAAGAGTTATTTAATGAAAAAAAATATAAAGAATTAAAACAAAAAATTGCTGAAATTGAATTAGATATCTGTTATGTTAAAACTAAGTCAAATTTTTTATTAGAAGAAATTAGAGGAATAACTTTAAGTGAAGAAAGAAATAGAGATACTATTACAAAACTAAAAGCTAGTTATCGTGAAATTTTAGCAAAATATAACAATAATAAAGAAGATTTTTCCGTTGTAAATTCTCCCATGGAATTACAATTTGAAAATGTTGATAAACTATTCAGTGCTTTTGAAGTTGCTATGGAACAAAATGCTTATCAAGAAGTAGGAAAAATAGTTAAAGCTATTGATGATACTATCGGCAATTTAAAAATAGTTATTGAAGAAGCACCAAGTATAATTTTAATGGGAAAAAAACTAATCCCAAACAAAATAAATGAAATTTTAAAAACAAAAGAAAAAATGGAACATGAAGGTTATAATTTAGAATTTTTAAAACTAGATTATAATATAGAAGAGTCAACTAAAAAACTTTCTGATATTTTTCAAAGGCTAAATGTTCTAAATTTAGAAGATTCTATATTTGAATTAAAAACTATTTTAGATTTTTTTGAATCAACAGAAAATGATTTTGATAAAGAGCGTATTAGCAAAAAAATATTTGAAGAGTATGCTCGTACCATTTTAGTAAAAGTAACAAAATTAAATAAAATAAATAATAATTTATATAAAAAAATTGATGATATTAAATATAGTTACGATTTATCAGATGAGGATGTTTTAATAATTGAAGAAATTCATAATGATTTAAAAAAGATTCGTGAAAAATATGATGCCATTATTGAAGTACATCGAAGTAAAAAATCTTTTTTTGCTAAATTAGCTAAAGAAATGGAAATTGTAAATGTTGAGCTTACTAAAACTGAAGAAAGATTAGAAAAGGCTTTACGTACCATTGGTAGTTTAAAAGAAGATGAATTGAGAGCTCGTGAGCAATTAGATGAAATAAAAGAAATATTGCTAAAATCAAAAGAAAATATTCGTTCTTTCAAACTACCTGTTATACCAGAAAATTATTTTGTAGAATTATCAGAAGCGAGTGAAGCTATAAATGAAATAATTAAAGAATTAGAAAACACTCCAATATCTATAAAAATCTTAAATACTAGAGTAGATACAGCAAGAGATTTAGTTTTAAAAGTTTATAATACCTCTAAAGAAGTAATAAAAACAGCTAAAATGGCTGAAACAGCTATTGTGTATGGTAATCGTTATCGTATTTATAAAGAAGTAGATGATGGCTTGTCAAAAGCTGAAATGCATTTTTATAAGGGAAATTTTAAGAATAGTTTAGAAAATGCTATTAATGCTATTAATATAGTTGAACCAGGAATTCACAAAAGATTATTAGAAGGATATCGTTAAGATATTTTTTTGGTAGAAATTTCTAATACTTAATTAAAGAATAATTGTTATAATAAAAAAATAATTATCTTGATATATTTATAGAAATTTTATTCATAATAGATTATAATTAAAGAAGTAAAGGTGATGCAGTATGATATATCTTGACTATAGTTCAACAACTCCAATTTCCTATGATGTTTTAGAATCATTTAATAAAGTAAGTAAAGAATATATTGGTAATCCAAATTCTCTTCATAACTTAGGAGTAAAATCAAAAGATTTAATAAATAATGCTACTAAACAAATTAGTGATTTATTAAATATTTCAACCGATGAAATAATTTATACTAGTGGAGCAACTGAATCTAATAATTTAGCTTTAATTGGAGTTGCACTTGCTAATCAAAAAAAAGGGAAGCATATTATTGTTTCTAAATTAGAACATCCATCAATTTATAAAATATGTGAATATCTAGAAACTATAGGGTTTAAAATAAGTTATGTTAATTTAAAAGAAGATGGTTTAGTAGATTTTGATGATTTAAAACAAAAAATAAAACCAGAAACTATTTTAGTAAGTATATGTGCTGTAAATAGTGAGACTGGAGTACGTCAACCTTTAAAAATGATTCGCCAAATTGTAAAAAAAGAAAATAAATCATGTCTTATTCATAGTGACATGACTCAAAGTTTAGGTAAAGTATCTATTAATTTACGAGATGTTGATTTAGCCAGTTTTTCTATTCATAAAATTTATGGACCAAAAGGAATTGGTATTTTATACAAAAATACAGACGTAAAATTAATGCCTTTAATTCATGGTAGTAATAAAGAAACAGAATTAAGACCAGGAACTCCTGCCACTCCCTTAATTTCAGCTTCTGCTAAAGCGATTCGTTTATCACTTCAAGATTTAGATCGTCGAGAAACTTTTATCAAACGTTTAAATGAAAAAATTATTAAAGAACTATCAACTTATGAAGATATAAAAATAAATAACACAAAATATTCAATTCCCCACATTATAAATATAAGTTTAATGAATATTAAACCTGAAACCTTTATTCATGCCATGGAAGAATATGAAATTTATTTAGGAACAAATACTGCTTGTTCTAGTGGAGAACTATCAGCAAGCGTAATGGCTATATATAATGATAAAAAAAGAGCATCACAAACTATTAGAATTAGTTTATCTCATTTAACAACAACTGATGAAATAAATCAATTTTTGACGCATTTTAAAACTGTTTATAATAAACTAAATACACTTGTTGCTGCCTAATGTTTATGATATGATAAGTCCCAGTAAAAGGGGCTTTTTTAAGGAGTGAATTATGAAAAAGTTAATAATTATAAAATATGGCGAATTAACAACTAAAAAAGAAAATATTAATTTATTTATTAATACTTTAAAACAGAATATTTCTAAAAAATTAATAAATTATAAAATATTCATTAACTATGATAAAGGACGTATGTTTATTAAAGGTGAAGAAGAAGACTTTAAGACTATTATTAAAGAATTACAAGAAGTTTTTGGTATTCATGAAATCATTATTGGTTATGAATTAGATACATTAGAATATGAAAAAATTGAAAAACAATTAGTAGACTTACTAAAAGATAAAGTTTTTAAAACTTTTAAAATAGAAACGAAGAGAAGTAATAAAAAAATAAATTTAACAAGTGTTGAAATAAGTAGCAAAATAGGAAGTTACTTATTAAAAAATATTTCTAATATTAAAGTAGATGTTCATAATCCTGAGCTTTTAATCAATCTAGAGTTAAGAAATAAGGAAAGTTATATTTATTTTGAAAAAATAAAAGGTTTAGGAGGATATCCAGTTGGTACTCTTGGAAAAGGAATTCTTATGTTAAGTGGTGGAATAGATTCCCCAGTTGCTGGATATATGACAATTAAAAGAGGTGTAAAGATAGAAGCTCTTTATTTTGAAAGCCCACCTCATACAAGTCAAGAAGCTAAAAATAAAGTTATTTCTCTTGCTAAAATACTAAGCAAATATAACAATGAAATTAAATTACATGTTATAAATTTTACTGAAATTCAAGAATCAATTTATAAAAATATTCCTCATGAGTATTTAATTACTATTATGAGAAGAATGATGTATCGAATAGCAGAAATAATTGCAGGCCATGAAAATGCTAAAATAATCATAAATGGTGAATCAATTGGCCAGGTTGCAAGTCAAACGCTTACAAGTATGGTAGCTATTAATGAAGTAGTAAAAATACCTGTTATTAGACCACTTGCTTGTTTTGATAAATTAGAAATAATTAATATTTCTAAAAGAATAAATGCTTATGAAACAAGTATTTTGCCATATGAAGATTGTTGTACTATATTTGTTCCAGACCATCCAGTAATAAATCCTAATACTAAGACTTGTCATGAATATGAAGAATTAATTCTTTTTAAAGACTTAATATATAAAGCTATAAAAAATCATGAAATAATAAAAATAAATAATCAAGAAAAAAATAAATATAAAGATATTCTATAATAATAAAAGCTGAATAAATTTTATTATTTTACTCATAATATAAATAGGTGAATTATTATGCGTAAACATATTGATTATTTTTATAAAAGTTATGACGGAATGTATTTAAATGAATTAGAAAAAATAAATAATGAAGCCTTTAATGAATATGGATATAATTTTGATTCTAATAGGCAAAGAATAATTGATATCGAAAAACAAGTAAGTAGAACTAATTATAATAATTGTAAAAAAAAATTACAAGAAAAAGGAAAAATCTGATTTTTATTCAGATTTTTTTTTAAATGTTAAAGTTAGTTGACAAATTTCCAACCATAATATATAGATTGCAACTTAAAAAAGCTATATAATTTTTATGAGGTGAAAAAATGAATTTAGGTGAAAAATTAATAAATTTAAGAAAAGGTAAAAATTTATCCCAAGAAGAAGTAGCTGATATATTAAATGTTAGTAGACAAACAATTTCAAAATGGGAAACAAATCAAAGTACACCAGATTTTGATAAAATTGGTCCAATAATTGATTTATATGAAATTTCTGCTGATGAATTATTAGGAAGAAAATTAGAAAAGCAGTTTATTGAGGAAAGTAAAGAAGAAATACATAAGAAAAAAGCAATGGGAATTAGTATAGGTATCTTATTATATTTTATTTCAGTAGTATGGTTGATGATTTCTATACCAGTTGTCAAAATGGATCCTATTATTTCATCAGCAATTTTTATGATTATTTGTGGAATTGCTACTTATATTATAGTTTTTACATGTATTGTTTATAAAACTAATAAAAAAAAAGTAAATGATAATAAATATACAAAACAAATAAATCATATAATTTCTATTATTTTTTTGATTATATATTTAATCTTAAGCTTTAACACAATGGCTTGGCACATTACCTGGATAATTTGGATTATTTATGGTTTAATTGCAGAAATAAATAAATTAATATTTATGTTAAGAGGTAATAATAATGAAAAATAATAAATTAATAATTCTTTTAATAATCATATTATTAAGTTTTGTAGTTGGTTTAACACTTATAATGGTTAATTTAATATATGGAAATAAATTCTTTAAATTTAGATTTAATAATAAAATAAGTAATGAAATTGTTTTTAATGAAACATTCAATCAAAGTTTTGAAAATATTAATATTAATACAAATGCAAGTGATATATTTATAAAACAATCATCTGATCAATCAATAAAAATTATAATATATGGTGATAAGGAAAATACAAGTGTCACTAATAATAATGATGAATTATCAATAAATAGTAAAGGCAAATTTTGTATTGGTTTTTGCTTTAATCAAACCATTTCTAAAGTAGAAGTTTTTATACCTATTAATTTTTCAGATAATATAAAAATAGATAATAAATATGGAGATATAACTATTGATAAATTTTTAGATTCTTCTTTAAAAATAAATGCTGATTGTGGTGATATTAATATTAAGGGAGCAAGTAAATTAATGCTAAAAATAGTTATGGAGATATAAAAATTGAACAAGTAAATGACGCAGAAATTGAATTAGATGCTGGAGATTTAAATATAGATACAGTAAATAATTTAATCGTTCATAATAAATATGGTGATATAGATATTGATAATGCTAATAATTATTTGAAAATTACTGAAGATTGTGGTGATGTTAATATAAAAAATATAAATTTAAATCAAGATTCATCAATAAAAAATAGTTTTGGTGATATTGAAATTGGCTCAACTAATAATTTATATATCGAAGCTTCTACTGATTTAGGCGATACCAAAATAAATAAGAATCAAAGAAAAGCTAAAACTACTTTAAAACTTGAAAATTCTTGTGGAGATATTAAAGTGAAAAATTAAAATAATTTAATATCTTAAAAATGCATTATTATAAGTAATGTTTACATTTGTGTTTGTTTGACACTATGCTATTTATTTTGTTAAACTGGCTAGCGTTTTTTATATTAAGTAGATATATTACCCGAGAAACTATTATAATTACTAAGAAAAATAAAACAAAATATTTTTTTAATTGGCTAATTGAAAAAATATGATATAATCAAAATAATAGGAAGAGGGATAAAAAATGAAATTAAAAAGTTTTAAGAAAAACAAAAAATTAAAAAATACCCTCCTAGCTCTAGGGGCAGTAGCCATCCTGGGGGGGGGGTATAATAATATATAGGAGCTATGCCTTATATAAAGAAACAAAAAGTTATAATATACTAAGGGGAAAGATACCTAATTTTAGTAGGGGAGATATTGAACTAGCATTTACTGTAAATGGTGAGAAAATAACAGAGGTATTTCCTTTAAAATCAAGTGGCTATAAAGTAAATAGTGTGGTATGTGAAGATGGATCAACAGCTGAGTGGAATATAGATAGTTGGGGTCTTGTCAATATAACTCCTAATGGAGCAAAGAAGATAAAATGTAATATCGATTTTAAAAATGGAACTAATTTGATAGAATATTTAAGAAATTTAAACTCAAGTGAATTAGTAGAAGATGATTATGGTAACCTAAGATATATAGGAGCAAACCCAAACAATTATGTATCATTTAACAATGAATTATGGCGAATAATAGGAGTAATGAAAGATATAGAGAATCCTGATGGAAGTAAGGAAGATAAAGTAAAACTAATAAGAAAAGAAAGTATAGGAAATTATTCCTGGGATTATAAAGCAAATGAAGTTGGCTCATCAAAAAATAATAATGGAAGTAATAATTGGAGCGATAGTCAACTAATGATGATGTTGAATCCGAGTGATAGAATACTAGCTAATTACACTATAGATAATGATGGATATGTATTAGATCAAAATGGAATAAAAATATTTAAGAATCCAGGAAGTTATTGGAATCGAACAACAGGTTATAAGCCTGCAAGTGCAACAACGAATAGTTTTACAGAAAATTCAGTTAATTTTAGTAATATTGGATTAATTGAAGAAGCAAGAAATATGATAAGTTCATCAGTATGGAATTTAGGAGGTTTAGAAGATTATATTTCCAAAAATAATGGATTGGTAAAACATTGGTATATAGCCGAAAGAGGAACAAAAGTATCTAGTGGAGGTTCAATAAATTGGACAGGGAATGTAGGCTTAATGTATCCAAGTGATTATGGATATGCGACTGCGGGAGGAAGTACAGAAGATAGGAATACGTGTTTAAATACAATATTATATAAATGGAATGAAAGTAGTTGCAAAGAGAATAATTGGTTGCTAAGTAGTGGTACTAAATGGACCTTAACACCATTTACTGGTTTGGGAAATGGATATATATTTAATTTAGCAAATGGTGAAATTAAATCTACAAGTACTAATGCTGATTTTTATATTTATCCAGTTATATATATGAATCCAGAAATAGAATTACAAAGTTTAAGTGAAGGTTCTATCACTTCTCCATTTACATTAAAAGTGTAATAATAAGATAGTAAAATCTATCTTTTTTTTGTATAATAATTATAAGAGGTGAATATATTGAAAATATTAACAGTTAATGCTGGTAGTTCTTCTTTAAAATTTAATTGCATCGAACTTCCAGAACAAGAAGAATTAATAAGTGGTTATTTTGAAAAAATAGGAATGAATGGTAGTTTTTATAATATAAAAATAAATGGTTCTAAGACCAAAAGAGAAGTAGATTTAAAAGATCATTCTGTAGCTATTAAATATTTAATAGAAGAGTTATTTTCTAATAATATTATAAAATCATTAGATGAAATTGATGGTGTTGGGCATCGTTTAGTTCATGGTGGAGATAAATATAAAGAATCAGTTCTAATAACAGATGAAGTTATAGATACTGTAAAAGAATTATCATCACTTGCTCCACTTCACAATCCTGCCAATATAATGGGTGTAGAAGCTTTTAAAGAAGCATTACCCAATACACCAATGGTTGGAGTTTTTGATACAGCATTTCATCAAACTTTAGAAGAATCAGAATTCTTATATCCAGTCCCTTATGAATGGTATGAAAAATATGGTATTAGAAAATATGGTTTTCATGGAACTAGTCATAAATATATAACTAAAAAGATTCAAGAAAAACTTAAAAAAGAAAACGTTAATATAATTAATTGTCATATTGGAAGTGGAGGCAGCATTTGTTGTATTAAAAACGGAAAAAGTATTGCAACAACCATGGGATTTTCTCCTAATTCTGGGATAATGATGGGAACCCGCTGTGGTGATATAGATTATTCAATTATTCCTTATTACATGGAAAAAACTGGTAAAAATTTAAAAGAAGTTGACAATATCTTAAACAAGCAAAGTGGATTATTAGGAATAAGTAAAGCGGCAGCAGATCATCGTGATATTGAAGAAGAAATTAAAAATGGGAATCTACAATGCGTTTTAGCTGATAAAATGTATATTAATACAATCGTAAAATATATTGCCAATTATTATGTAAAATTAAATGGTAACGTTGATGCTTTAGTATTTACTGCTGGACTTGGAGAAAATGCTCGTGAGTTTAGAAGTCTAATCATTGAAAAGCTTCATTCATTAGAAATTTATTTAGATGAAAAAGCAAATATGAATACGGCAAGTTTTTTAAAAAATGGTGAAGTAGAAGCTTTAATTTCAAGTAATTATTCAAATGTTCCTGTATATGTAATACCAACAAATGAAGAATTAATGATTGCTTTAGATACTTATAATTTAATAAATTGAAAAGGAGAAATAAATGGCTTGGGATATTGAAAAAAAGATATATAGAAAAATAAAAAAATATAAAAATATAGTAATTGCAAGACATACTGGACCAGATCCTGATGCCATTGCGAGTCAAATCGCTTTAAGAGATTCCATTAAACTTACTTTTCCAGAAAAAAAAGTAATAGCTGTTGGAGCAGGAGTTTCAAAATTTAAAAAATATGGTTTACTAGATAAATCAGACTTTGAGGAATTTTCTAATGCTTTACTTATAATAACTGATGTTCCTACCATGGAACGGGTTGATGGGATAGATGGTTTAAATTATGCGGAAATAATTAAAATTGATCATCATCCTTGTGAAAAAAAGATTGCCAATTTAGAATTGGTAGATGATACATCTTCTAGTGCGTGTCAATTAATTACTGAATTAATATTAAATACTAATTTAAAAATTAATCAAAATATTGCTAGTAATTTATTTTTAGGAATAGTCTCAGATAGTGATAGATTTTTAATTGCATATACAACTATAAAAACTTTCAAAATAGTAACAAAACTATTAGAGAAAAGTGGAATAGATTTTGTTAATTTGTATGACAAATTATATGAAAGGCCAATTAATGAAATAAAGTTTCATGGATATCTTTCTGAGAATTTAGAATTTACAGAAAATGGTCTAGCATATATTGAAATTACTCCTGAAATTTTAAAAAATTATGGTGTAGATACTGCGACACCTTCTAATATGATTAATGATTTTAATTATATTAAAGATGTTTTAGTGTGGACATTTATAACTTATGATGAAAAAAATAATATATATAAAATAAATATTCGCAGTAGGGGACCTATTATCAATGAAATAGCAGCTAAATATAATGGTGGAGGTCATAAATTTGCTAGTGGAGCTAGAACTAACAAAGAAAGTGACATACCTAAATTAATTAAAGATTTAGATGATACTTGTAAAAAATATCAAAAAAGTATTTCTGAGTAATAAATTACTTCTTTTTTCTTTTAATAAATGATGATATACTTTTTTTAGTGATGTCCATGAATATAGAACGTTTTAGAAAACTAAAAGAAAATCGTTATAAAATAATCTTTGATAATGAAAATAGTATAACACTATATGATGATATTATTCTAAAATATGATTTATTAATAACTAAAAAGATTTCTGAAAAAAAATTAAGAAAGCTAATAGAAGAAAATAATAGTTTAGAATGTTATTATAAAGCTATTAAATATTTATCTTATAAAAATCGTAGTAAGAAAGAAATAATTAATTATTTAAAAAAGTTTTCTTATGAGTATAATAATATAAATAAAACTATAAAAAAGTTAGAAGAAAATAATTATTTAAATGAAGAAATTTATTTATCCTCTTATATAAATGACCAATTGAATTTAACAAATAATGGGCCTCAAAAAATAAAAAGAAAGCTAATTGATTTAGGATTACAAGAAGATTTAATAGATAAAAAATTAAGTCAAATATCTAGAAATGTATGGCAAGAAAAACTAGAAAAAATAATTTCTAAAAAAATAAAAGTTAATCAAAAAGATAGTGTTAATAAAATAAAAGAAAAAATTTTATATAATTGTTTAAATGATGGTTATAAAAAAGATGATATTCTAGAAGTTTTAGAAAAAAAAGAAATCCCTAATAATATTTTATCTTTGGAAAAAGAAGCCCAAAAATTATATATAAAATTATCTCGCAAATATCAAAATAATAATGAATTATATTTTCAATTAAAAGGAAAGTTATTGCGAAAAGGATTTTTTAATACAGATATAGATGAAATAATAGAAAATATAAAAAAAGTTTCAAATTAATGAAACTTTTTTTAATTAGCAGTTTGTTGTGAATTATTTTGAGCAGATGTTAATGCATTTTGAATATATTTTGCATATTGACTTTGAATATCACTATCAATAATATCAATACCATATTCTTTTCTTAAATCTTGTAAAGCTTTAACACTAGTCGTAGCGTCTGTAGACATTAGATTATTAGCCAGTTTTTCTTTAATTGTATCTTTTACATCATCAAATGCTGCTTTTTCTTTTTGTTCTTCACGTAATATTACATGATATCCCAATTCAGTCGTAATAACTTCACTAGAATACTCACCATTCTTTAACTTGAATGCAGCTTTAATTATTTCATCATAACTAGCTGATAAAGTACCATCATTTATATATCCTAATGATCCACCTTCATTTTTAGTTGATTCATCTTCTGAATATTCTTTTGCAAGTTCTGTAAATGTTTCTTTAACATTTTTACTTTCTTTTAGCTTAGCAATAATAGTATTTATTTTTTCTTTAGCCTCATCTTCAGCTTTTGTTTTTTCTTCATCAGTAGCATCATCTTTAACATTTGGAGTCACTAATATATGATCAACCAAAACATCACCATAAATATTTTTTTCATAATATTCATTCATTTCTTTATCAGAAATTTGTGCTTTTGCATAATCTTCAACTGCTAAATTTTGTAAATAACTTAAATATACGTAACTTTCATATGCTTCAATAGTTGAATATGATGTATAACTTTGAATTGCTGAAAGCAAGTCATCACCATAATTTTCTTTTAAAGATTTCATTGTTGAATCAGCATATTCCTTAGCACTATCTAAATTATCTTTATATTTATCTTCTAATATTTTTTTATCTACTAAATTAATTAAAGAATCAAGAGCATAATTTGCTTTTAAATCATTATATAGCTCATTTACACTAATTTTTTCTCCATTGGAAAGTGTAACAACAGCATCCTCTCCATTATTTAATTTAGGAATAGTTTTACCACAACCACAAATCATTAAAGCACACATTCCAAGTACTAAAACCTTTTTCTTCATAATATCCTCCTCAAACATTACTTATTATAACGAAATAAATAAAAAAATACAAGAAGAACACTCACCAACAAAATATTTAACCATACAATATTAATGAAAAGACAAATAAAGGAGGAATGAAATATGAATCATTGTGGATGTAATAATGGACTAGGTCCAGCAATCATACTTGTATTATTTATCTTACTTATAATCATCGTAGGAGCTTTCATTTAGTCTTTCTTATGAAGGGAGTGTCCATTAATGAATAATTGTAAAAAAAAGCCAGATATTTGTTGCGATAATAATGCTAATAATCAAGGAATAAATACCGCTTTTATAATTATAGTATTATTTATTTTATTAGCAATTATATTTGCAGGATTTAGTGGCTATAATGCATATTAAAAGGGAGGATATACCTTCTTTTTTCGTTAAAAAAAGAAATTTATTTTAAAATATTATAAATTTCTTCTACCTCTTTTAAAGGACCTTTAGTACTTGGAACAATATGTAAATGATAATGTTTAATTTCTTGGGTATCTAAATAATTTGTATTTATACAAAATCCTGTAACATGCAATCTTTCTTCTAAAAGAGTAACAATATTTTTTGCAACCATATTAATATGTAACAAAGTTTCACTATCTAAACTAGTAAAATCCTCAAAATGTTTTTTGGGAATAATTAAAGTATGTCCATTACTTCTAGGATGAATATCTAAAAAAGAATAAACAACTTCATCTTCATATATTTTAAATGAAGGAATATCTCCCTTAATAATTTTACAAAACAAACAATCCAAAATAATCATCTCCTTATTAATATAATATCATATCTTAAAGAGTACGTCTTCTCTCAAAAGAAGAAGGAATGCCATCTAATAATTTATATGGGTTAGTATTAGGAATATTATTATAAAGATTAATAAATATTTGATATAAATCTTCTGGTAAGCCTTGTTCTTTTAAAAAATACATTTGGTTATAAAATTCGTTTAAATCTAATGGAATAATATTTACACCAAAAAGATGTTTTAAAATCATAACCATATAACAATACAAGTCAGTATTTTCATTATTAGAAAAATTAAATTTATCATATGGATACTTATAATTTAATTTAGTTTTAATATAATTATAAGTTTTTAAAAATTCTAAATACTTTGTCATTGATGCTAAATTATCTTCAAGTTTGCAACTATCTAAATCGATAAATTGAACTTTTTTACTATTCTTATCTACTAAAATATTTCTTTCATGCATATCTCCAATAAAAAAAGTAGTCAATTTATTTTCTTTTTCACGAATATTTTTAAGTTGTTCTAACACCTTACCAATATTTTGCAAAACAATTATAATATCATTATATACTATATCTTTTTGGTTTAAGAAATTATGAAAAGTTAAATTATATCCTTTTTGAAGTAAAATTCCTATTAGTTTTGAATAATCATAAATATATTTTTTATGAAATAATAATTCAGGAATTAGTTTGAAATCTTGATAATATCTATCTATTAGTTCTAAAGTGTATATTTTATTATTAGATAAAAAATAAAATAATTTAATTAATTCTTTCTCATTATAATTAAATATATATGCTTCATTAGAATTACAATTAGATAAAAATGGTAAATTTTGAATATTTTCCTTACTTAAATAAATATGTTCCATATTAAAACCACCCAAATTTTTATAAGTATACTAACATAATTTTTAAGAAATTAAAACCTTTATATGAACAAATTATCCAAAAAGTGCATACATTAAACTAGAGGAGGATTAAGATGGCAAGTTATAAAGAAATTGTTACCAAAGCTGTAATTGGTAAAGCCAAAAAAATAAGTACAAATGAATATTTATTAACTCCCGAACAAAAACCTGATACTGTATTAGGCTGCTGGGTTATAAATCATCAATTTAATGGAGAAAATAGTGGTGGACTAGTAAATTTAAATGGTAATTTTGATGTAAATGTTTGGTATTCTTATGATAATGATACAAAAACTGCTGTAAGTACTAAAACATTTACTTATGCCGATAAAATGCCAATTCGACTAAAAGATAATACCACTTTAACTAATAATGAAGAAATAATTGTTAGAAGTTTAAAACAACCAACTGTTACAAATGTTTCAGCAACAGATGGAATAGTTAGATTAAATGTTGAAAAAGAATTAGGGGTTGAAGTAGTTGGAGATACTAAAATAAAAGTTAGTATTGAAGAAGAAGAAGACGAATATGAAATAATTACAGATGAAGATTTCTTAAGTGAAAAAGAAGAGGAAGCAATAGATCAAATCGATGAAGAATATATTAAGTAGTGTCAACCAATTATTGTTGACACCTCTTTTTTATCATGATATACTACTATCGAATTTAAGGAGGAACATACTATGGCTGTAAAATTAAGATTAAAAAGAATGGGAGCAAAAAAAAGACCATTTTATCGTATTGTTGCTGCAGATGCTAGAAGTCCAAGAGATGGTAGATTTTTAGAAACAGTTGGAACTTATAACCCAATTACTAATCCTGCAGAAACAAAAATTGATGAAGAAAAAGCAATGTATTGGCTAAATAATGGAGCAATTCCTACAGAAACTGTTAGAAATATTTTTTCAAAAGAAGGAATTATGAAAAAATTTGCTGAGAATAAAAAAGCTGGTAAATAATATATGGATATAATAGAATATACACTTTTTTTAATAAAAAGTATTACAAAAAATAGTGATATGGTAAGTGTAAAAGAAATGGGTAGTGATGATAATACTATTAATATAGAAGTATTAGTAAAAGAAGAAGATATGGGTTTAGTAATTGGAAAATCTGGTATGAATGCCAAATCTATTAGAACCTTAGTTCAAGCCTATTCTTATTTACATGAAAAGAAAAAAGTTATAATAAATATTAATTCTTTTTAAAATGTGATTATTTTCACATTTTATTTTTTATGTTATAATCAGAAATAGGTGATATTATGCAAAATAAAGAGGGTTTTACTTTAGTGGAATTATTAGCTGTTATCGTAGTATTAGCTATAATAGTTACTATAGCGGTTCCAAGTACCATCGGTATTTCTAAACATTTAAAAAACAAAATGTTTTGTTCTAAAATAGATTTTATCGAAAATGCTGCTAAACTATACGGAGAGAATAAACGCGATAGTGTACAAACTTCTGAAACAATAAAAGTAATCGACTTAGTTAATAATAATTATTTAAAAAAAGATAATAATTCGGCACCATATATCAAAGATCCTCGAGACAAAAACAAAAATTTAGATGATTTGTCTTTAACAATTTATAAAAAATATAATAGGTTTTATGTAAATTTTGAGGAAAATGTAAATAATATATGTAATAGAAGCAAATTTAATATTTCTCCCGAAGAAAAACCAGAAAATAATAATACTCCAATTGATGTAAATAAAATCGTTTTTGACTCAAGTTTCGGATTTATAGTTAATGAAAATTATATTTATACTAACACATTTAATGATTCAAGCTTAATTTTAAGTAAATTAAATTATGCTGAAGGAAGTTTAAGTATTGAAAATAATATTTTAAATATAAAAAGTGATAGTGGTAATACAAAATCTCTAAAAATTGTCTCTTTAACAGGGGCTTCAAATAAATTTTTTGTAGGACCTAATGATATTAGAATTGCTAGTGGAACTAGTATAGAAGAATTTAAAAATGGCATAACTTGCACTAATTGCCAAATCGAAATCAAAAATTATAGTAATAATACTATTGAAAATAGTGGTAATTTCGCCTCTAATTATTATTATAAAGCACGAATTTTAAACAATGATGCAAATGGAAATTTAATTATCGAAAAAAATATTATAGTTTTTTAATAAAAAAAGAATAGGTGATATGATGAAAAATCAAAAAGGCTTTACTTTAATTGAATTATTGGCGGTAGTAGTAATTTTAGCAATAATTGTTACAATAGCAGTTCCAAGCACAATGACTATTTCTAAACGTTTGAAAACAAAAATGTTTTGTACAAAAATGGATTTTATCGAAAATGCTGCTAAATTATATGGTGAAGATCGTAAAGATAGTTTTACTGCTTTATACGAAGGGAATAAAAGTAGAAATATTACAGTTTTAGATTTAGTTAAAAATAATTATTTGAAAAAAGATAATACATCTGCCCCTTATATTGAAGATCCTCGTGATAAAAATAATAATTTAGATGAGCTCAAATTAACTATTTATGTTCAAAATAATGGCATTAATGTTAGTTTTAATGATGCTGACAAAACCATCAATGAAAAATGTAAGAAAAATACTCATAATATGGAAGATAATGATCCCACTTTAGATGTAAAAGTAAATAGTAATGAATATATTATTGGAAGTAATTATATTTATGTTGGATATGATTTAAACAAAACATCTACTATTTTATCAAAACTAAATATTAGTAATGGTAATGCTTTCATAAAAGATGGGGCTGGCGTAGTAACAGTAACAAATAATAAAGGCGATATAATTAAAAAATATAATATTGTTGGTCTAATATCAGAATCACCTGGTTTAGATTATCCAGTAGCTGGAGGTTCAAGTATTGAAGTTTTTTTAAGTCAAATAAGCCGTACTACTGGTTGTGAAATTTATATTTTACGCAACACAAATGATTCACAAAAACGCTTAGTAACTGGTTCTATTGAAAGTGGAGATAAATTAGGAATTTATTATAATGAAGAAAAATTAGAGGAAATATCTTTAAATATCCGTTGGTAATTAATTTTGCAAATAATAATAGTATATGTTACAATAAAAAACATTTAAAGGAGGGGTATCAATGAAACAAACAGTATGTTTAATAGGTAAACCAAACGTTGGTAAATCTACTATTTTTAATCGTTTAATTAAGGAAAACAGATCAATTGTTTTAGATACTCCTGGTATTACTCGGGATCGTATTTATGGTGATGTGAATTATAAAGATAAATCATTTTTACTAATTGATACAGGTGGTATTGATATGGGGGATTCTAATTGGAATAAAGACATAATAATGCAAGCTACACTTGCTATTGATGAAGCTGATATAATTGTCTTTGTTGTTGATGGTAAAGAAGAAATAAGTGCTAATGATTTAAAAATTCGAGATATTTTAATAAAAACTAATAAAAAAATAATTGTGGCAGTCAATAAAATAGACAATGAAAAAAGAAATGATTTAATATATAGTTTTTATGAATTAGGTTTTTCTTGTGTACTTCCATTAAGTGCCTCTCATAATTTAGGTTTTAAAGAATTATTAGAAGAAATTACTAAAGATTTTCAGGAACAAGAAAGAGAAAACGACGACGAACATTTAAAATTTTGTTTAATAGGAAGACCAAATGTTGGAAAAAGTAGTTTAATTAATGCACTATTAAATGAGAGCAGAGTAATTGTAAGTGATGTTGCAGGGACAACTCGTGATGCTACTGATACAATTTTTACGTATCATAACAAAGAATACATTGCAATTGATACAGCGGGAATAAGAAAAAAAGGGCGAATATATGAACAAGTTGAAAAATATAGTTTATTACGTAGTTTAAAAGCAATTGATCGAAGTGATGTTTGTATACTAGTAATAAATGCTGAAGAAGGCGTTATTGAGCATGATAAGCATATTTTATCCTATGCTATTGATAGTGGTAAAGGAATAGTTATTGCAGTCAATAAATGGGATACAATAAAAGATCCTGATAATTCTATTAAATTATGGAAGAAAAGTTTAGAATCTCATTTCATGTTTGCATCATATGCTAAAATTATTTTTTTAAGTGCCAAAACTAAAAAAAGAATCCACACTTTAATGCCAGTTATAATTGAAGCTTATGAAAATAATAAAAAGGAAATAAAAACAAGTGATTTAAATAATATAATAATTGATGCCACTACCATGCATATTCCTCCATCTTATAAAGGCAAAAGATTAAAGATATATTTTGTTAGCCAAACAGATAATAAACCTCCAAAATTTACTTTACAAGTAAATAATAAAAGTTTAGTCCATTTTAGTTATGAACGATATTTAGAAAATAAAATAAGAGAAGCCTTTGATTTAACAGGTACTCCAATTTTATTAAAATTTAAAAATAAAAAAGAAGATTAGTCTTCTTTTAATTTAGTATCAATTCTTTTACTTGTAATATTTCTTGATTTATCAGGATTAAAAAATTCTCTTATATCTATTTTTAAAAGTTGCGCTAAATTAGATAAAAATAAGACAGAGACATTTATTTCTCCTCTTTCAATACTTGCTAAATATTTAGTATTTAATCCAAATTGTCCATAAAATTTTTCTTGAGAAAGGCCAGATTTATACCGATAATATTTCAAGTTCTTTCCTATAACTTTCTGTATATCTTCCATACTGCACATCCTTTACTACAAATATATGGATTAAAGAAACATAAGTCCACCATACTATGACTACACAAAATTGACTTTAATAAAAAATTAAGTTATTATAAGACAACTAGGAGGATATATGATAAAAAACAGTACCGATTATTTAATTGAATTAAGAAAAAAGAAGGGACTAAGTTATAATGATATGGCTAAAATACTTGGAATCAGTAAATCATATTACTGGCAAATAGAACATAAAAATCGAAGACTTTATTATGACATGGCCAAGAAAATAGCTAAAATTTTCAATTTAAAACCAGATGATATATTTTTAGAAGACAACTAATTTACTTTTGAACATATATTAAATTAGGTGAGTATATGGAATTTAAAGATGACTTTTTTAAAAAAGTTGAAAAAAAAACCAAAGTTGATAAAGATACTATTATAAATTTAGCAAAAAAATTACAAATGGGAAATATGAAAGATGAAAATACTTTACGAGAAGTTATATCAACATTGAGTACAATGACGGGTAAAACAGTTACTAAAGAAAAAGAAGATAAAATAATAAAAACTATAATCAATGATAAAGTACCAAATAATATAGATAAAATGTTTTAAAAAAAACAACTAAGTAATAATGAATTAAATTTTTTATTACTTAGTTGTTTATTTTCTGCCTATTAATTTATCTAAGGAATAATTATAATGCTTAGAAAATTCTAAAGCATAAGCTGTTGTAATTAAAGATTTTCCAGTTTCATATTTATGAATATTAGATTGACTAGTATTTATTGATGTAGCTAATTTCTTTTGTGATATATTATTTTCAATTCTAAAATTTTTTAAATTACTTGCTACGATTTTTTCATCTATTAAATAAGCATTTGTAATAATCTTAATATTTGGGGAATTGCCTACTAAATAGTCTAATGATATATTAAATAAATTTGCAAAATCATTTAATTTACGCAAAGGAATAATATCTTTGCCACATTCCCAACCAGCATAAGTAGCACGAGTAACATGTAGCTTTCTAGCTACTTCTTTTTGAGTAAGACCTTCATATTCACGTATTTCTTTTAGCTTTTCAAACATACTACCACCTAATAATAATTTTCTCCTAAAAAAATTTAAAATACGGAAATATGTGGGTTATAGTAATAAAATGTGATATAATTTTAAATATCTGTATGATAGGGGGATAAAAAATGTCAAAAATATATATAAAATTACAAAGAAAACGTGAGAAAGCTGGTTTAAGTTATGAAGATATGGCAAAAAAACTTGGGATTAGTAAAAGTTTTTACTGGCAAATAGAACATAAAAAAAGACGTCTTTATTATGATATGGCTATAAAAATTGCTAGATTATTTAATTTAAAACCAGATGATTTATTTTTTTAAAAATATGTTAAAATATTAATAGGTGAAAAAATGAAAAAATATATTTTAGAATACAAATCAGAAATCGAAGAAAAAATTACCAAAAAAAAAATTAATCAAAATGATTTACAAATCTTAAAAGAAAAAATAATTTATTTTCAACATGAACGTTTAATTCATTTACTTGTAACAATTGCTTTTGCTATAGTTACTATTATATTTTTGGCACTTGGCATGATTAGTTATATATTTTTAATTCCTTTTTTTATTCTTATCATTTTTTTAATTTTTTATATTATTCATTATTTCTTTTTAGAAAATAGTGTTCAAAACTTATATAAACTTAATGATGATATAATAAAATTAAGCGAAAAGGAGTAAATTATGGAAAATTCTTTCTCAAGCTGTTTAAAAATATTTTATGAATTTACAAAATTAGTTAATGAAAAATTAAATCTTTATCCTGTTCTAATTGGCGATTTGGCTTTAAATAAATATTTTTACAACTATTTTTTTAATATAGATAATACCAATAAAATAAAAATAGAGATTTTAATTAAGGATGATTACATCAAAGGATTGAAAAAAGAAGAATGGTTTCAATTTTTAAAACAAAATGGTTATAAAAGACTAAATAATCAAGAATTTAGAAAAGATGGATATATTTTTCAGTATGATTCTTTTGAAAAATATAATATAAATTATGGTTATTGTAAACGAATTTCAAATTGCCCTATATTTGAAAGAAAAGAAAATAAGATAATATGGAAAAAAGTGATTAATTATGAATACCATATTTTACCATTTGATGATTTTAAAAAAATTTATGAAATTAAAAATAATCAACAAATGCTAAATAAAATAGTAAAATTAAAACAAGATTTAGAAAATGAACAATTATTTCATTTTAAATGGGAAGAAGATAACGAAATAAGAAATTTATTCGAAAATTATCTAATAACTAATAATAAGGATAAAACATTCATTAAAAAAATAGCTACAAAATACAAAAGAACATTAGAAGAAATTCAAGATATGTTTAACAAATATAGAATATTAATAGAAAAAGAAAATATATGTGAAAAAGAGGAAAGTTTTGATTTTTTAGAAATAGTTTATGGAGAAGCGGCAGGAGGAGCTATAAAAACTACTTCTTTTAAAAATAATAAAATATTAACAATTGGATTTCCTTTTAATATAGGAAAATTAGATAATACTAGAAAAGAGTTTTTAAAAGAATATTTTAAATTTGATTATAGACATATTGAGGAATTAAAAAGAAAAAAAAGGTTGTTAGATTATTATTTAAAAAAAGCTAAAACTATTCGAATATGGTCAAGTCATAAAGATGATAAAGAATATTTATTATTACTATATTTATGCAATTATATCGATGATGATAGAGAAATTTATGTTACCTTTGCTGATACTGAAAATTATATTAGTATTTGCTATTTAAACGGAGAGCAAATTGAAAAAATTGCTAAAAAGGAGCATAAACTAACAAAAAAAGAAAAAGAATATTATAAAAAAGAATGGCGAAGATTAATAAAAGAAAATGGCGAAATTCGTTTTATTGAAAATAACAAAATAAAATCTGTTTCTTTTAGTTATTTTGATAATGCAATATTAGAAATTTTAAAAAAATTGAAAGATAGCTCTTTGGTTAGTTTTATTGGAGATCTTCTTGGTAATAATTTTCTAAATAATGTAGGAGATTTAGATTATATATATTTAATTAATAGATTAATAAAAGAAAATAAAATTGAAGTTATTAGTGATGGACATGAATTCTTACCCATAAATAAAAAATCAGATCTTTATAAAATAATTCGAGTAAAATAATTAAGAAAGTTCTAAACCACTTTCTTTTTTCATATTTTTAAATAGAAAGCTAAGAAAGGATTAGTATAAATGGAAAAAAGTGAAATAATAAAGTCTATTTCTGCAAGAGGAAATGGCGAAATATATCTGGGGATAGTAGGAGCAGTAAGATGTGGAAAAAGTACCTTTATTAAACGTTTTATTGAAAATTTAGTTGTTCCAAATATAAGTGATGAATATGAAAAACGAAAATGTTTAGATGAAATTCCTCAAAGTGCTGAGGGAAAAACCATTATGACTACAGAGCCTAAATTTGTGCCTAGTAGTGGAGCAACTATTAAAGTTGACGAATTTAGTACCAACATTAAATTAGTTGATTGTGTTGGATATGTAATAAAAGGTGCTAATGGTCATGTTGATGAAGATGGAAATCCTCGTATGGTCAAAACTCCGTGGTTCGAAGAATCGGTACCATTTACTGAAGCTGCTGAAATTGGTACAGAAAAAGTAATTAGGGATCATGCAACAATTGGTATTGTTGTCACAACAGATGGTTCATTTGGAAGTATTCCTAGAGAAAATTATATCGAAGCAGAAGAAAAAATAATTACAGAATTAAAGGAATTAAATAAACCGTTTATTATAGTATTAAATACTAAAAATCAAGAAAATGAAAGTGTTAGAAATTTACGTGAAGAATTAACAAATACATATAATGTTCCTGTGCTACCAATTAATGTTACCGAAATGAGTGAAAGAGAAATTTTAAGTATTCTAAAAGAAGCTTTATATGAATTCCCTGTATTAGATATTAAAATTAATATTCCTAAATGGGTTCATATTTTAGGAAATGAACACTATATTAAAAAAGAATATTTAGATAAAATAAAAGAAAGCGTTATATCCGTTAATAAAATAAGAGATGTTGATAATATTTTAACTTCTTTTCAAAACAATGAAGTTATATCTAAAAGTTATATTAGTGAAGTGGATACATCAACTGGTAATGTTACAATAACTTTAGAAAGTAGTGATGAGTTATATAATCAAGTGTTAAAAGATTTAATGGGAGATATGGTAACAACAAAAGCAGGTCTTTTAAAAATATTTGCAGATTATAAAGATGGCAAAGAAGAATTAGATAACATGAAAGAAGCGTTAAAAATGGCCAAAAATACGGGGTATGGAATTGTTTATCCATCTCTTAGAGACATGTCTTTATCAACACCAGAAATAATTAAACAAGGTTCACGTTATGGTGTCAAGTTAAAAGCAACAGCATCTAGTATTCACATGATGAAAGTAAATGTTGAATCAACTTTTGAACCAATTATTGGTAGTGAACTCCAAAGTAAAGAACTAATAAACTATATAATGAAAGATTATGAAACAGACCCAAATAGTATTTGGAAAAGTGAAATATTTGGTCGTTCTATTGATGCTATTGTAAAAGAAGGAATTCAAGCTAAATTATCAGTAATGCCTGAAAATATGCGTTATAAATTAAGCCAAACAGTAACCAAGATTGTCAATAAAGGGTCAAACAACTTAATTACAATTGTCATATGATTATCAACTACACCTATTTTTCTTGCTTTTGAATAAGTTTTCTGATATTTTTAGTATGTAAGGCTAAGTCCCTTATAAAATAGAAATATTGGGAGGTAAAAATTATGTCAAAAAATGAATTAGTAGAATTTATCGCTGATAAAGCAGGATTAACAAAAGCAGATGCTACTCGTGCATTAGATGCTACTTTAGAAGGAATTACTGAGGGTTTAAAAAAAGATGGTAAAGTTGCTTTAGTAGGGTTCGGAACATTTAGTGCTAAAAAAAGAGCAGCACGTGAAGGAATCAATCCATTAACTAAAGAACCACTTAAAATCCCAGCTAAAATGGTTGCATCATTTAAAGCTGGAAGTAAGTTAAAAGATGCTATTAATTAAAAAATAATATCAAGTTAACATTAAACTGTTAACTTTTTTTGTGTTAAAAATGACTCTTATGGTATACTATTTATAGATAGGATGATTAGATGAATAAAAAATCACTTTTATTAACAATATTAGGCTTAATATTAATAATAGGACCATTTTTTTATAACCATTATACTATTTTTCGTTTAATAAGTATTTTGATAGGTATAATTGTATTTAATCTTGGAATTACATTAAATAAAAAAAATAAGATTTTAAAAGTATTTTTATTGTCTATTTTAAGTTTTCTTGTAACTTTTGGATTAGATTCAAGTTTAGTAATTTACTTAAATCGAATTCCTATATTAAGCTATAAAATAAAATCTTCTAATAAAGTATCAACTTATAATAGTTTTTTTTATCGTGTTTATGATTGTAATAATAGTTTAATATTTGATTCATTTTATCAAAAAAAATATGCCTGTGATATAGTACTTCCAGAAGAAAATGTTAATTCTTTATTATCTCATATTGTAAATAACTTTAAAGATTATAAAAATAAGTTTATTAATGTTAATGGAAAAATAAGTAATATATCCGGCTCAACATCTATTGGAATGCAAATATTTGATACTCTTGAAAATAGTATTAATGGTCAGGTTAGATTTAGTGATAATATTTCATTAACAATTATGAATAATGGCAAGTTAGTGAATGCTGAAGATTTAAAAATATTTGATACGATTAATGTTATTGGCAGAATAGTTAAAATTAAAAATAATGGTCAAAATAAAGAAATTATAATGGATGATGCCAAAATTATTAGCCGTAATAATTATAAAACTTATGAAATAAGTGTTATAAATAATAAAACGTGTGAACTTGATTTAAAATTAATGAGTAAAACCGAGGACTATACTTATTATAATAATTGTTTAGATGCTATATATGTAAAATATGATAATGAAAATATTTATGAATTGGGATATGTTTTAACTGATAAAAGAATGAATTTAGATATGTTAATAAGAAATCAAGAAAAAGAAGAAAATTATAATCTTGAATTATATCAATTAAATGAGTTTAATTTAGTAAAATGTAAAAATTCAAATAATATAATTATTGGCAATAAATCTTTAAATTTAGATACAAATTATTGTGAAAGATTCACAGAAAATGAAACAATTGAAGAATCTGAAGGAATTGAGTAATTTGACAATTTATATTCAGAAAAGTATACTTAAAATTAGAATTAGGTGAGAAAATGAAAAAACGTATTCTAGGTGCAATTATTATAGCATTAATACTAATTCCAACATTAATAATTGGTGGTAATGTTTTTACTATAGTTATTGGAATGATTGGAGTTTTAGCATTTAAAGAATTGGTTGAGTTAAAAGAAAGTCATCAAAAAATACCAGATTTTATGTTTTTTATTGGTATTCTTGATTTATTGTTATTAATATTTTCTAAATCTGATTGTTCTTTTACTTTTAGTTTGGGTTTTAAAGAAATATCTTTTAGTATTTTAACCATTCTAATACCTTGTTTATTTTATAAAAATTATAATACTAAAGATGCTATCTATTTAATTGGAAGTATAATATTTTTAGCCTTAGTGTTTAATTATATAATATTACTTCGTAATTTAGATATTTGGCGTTTATTATATTTAGTTTTAATTGTTACAATAACTGATATATTTGCATTAATATTTGGTAAATTAATTGGGATACATAAATGTGTTCCAACAATTAGTCCTGGTAAAACTTGGGAAGGATCACTAGGAGGAACAATAGTAGGTACAACAATTGCTTCAATGTTTTATATTAATATGATTAATAATAACAACTTAATAAAAGTAATTTTATTAACATTATTTTTATCAATTCTTGGACAATTAGGAGATTTATTATTTAGTAAAATAAAAAGAGAAAATAAAATAAAAGATTTTGGAAATTTAATTCCTGGTCATGGTGGAATACTAGATCGAATTGATAGTTTAATCTTTGTTACACTTGCATATGTTATTTTATTTAATATAATTTAGGAGGAAAGTTATATGTGGTTTTTAAATTTATTATTATTAATTTTTATTTTAGGAATTATTATTTTAGTTCATGAATTTGGTCATTTTATATGGGCAAAAAAATTTGGGGTTCATATTTATGAATTTTCTCTTGGGATGGGGCCAATCATTCATACTCACAAAGGAAAAGATAATATAGACTATAATATTAGAGCTTTTCCTATTGGTGGTTTTGTTTCCATGGCAGGTGAAGTATATGAAGATAATGAAGAAATAAAAAAAGAGACTTTTATGTGTAATCGCCCTTGGTACCAACGTTTAATTATTTTAATAGCAGGGGTTATGAATAATTTTATTCTAGCAATTGTTTTATTATTTACTATTGCATTATTTTGGGGATCAACTACAACAAAACCTCTTATAGGAGCGGTATTAGAAGATTCAGCAGTAGCTAAAGCAGGATTAGAAGTAGGGGATGAAATAAAATCCATTAATGGCATAAAAGCGGCATCTTGGGATAAACTCCAAATAGCACTATATCGAAAAAATAAAAATGAAACTTATGAATTTGTAGTAAAAAAATCTAGTGGTGAAGAAAAAACTTACCAAGTTATTCCTGAAAAAGTTAAAAATGAAGATGGAACAGAAACAAATAAATTTGGTTTTGGTATTGATTCAGCCAAAGAACATGGAATATTTCCTAGTATTAAGTATGCTTTCATGAAATTCGGAAGTATTATAAGTTCGATGACTTTGACAATTACTAGTTTATTCTCTGGAAAAATATCTTTAAATGCGTTATCAGGACCTGTAGGAATTTATCAAGTAGTTGGAGATTCTATTAGTGTAGGTATTTCTCAAATTATTTATATTATTGCATTCCTAAGTGTTAATGTTGGATTCATCAATATTTTACCTTTCCCAGCTTTTGATGGCGGAAGAGTATTATTCTTAATTATTGAAAAAATAAAAAGAAGTCCAATCAACTCAAAAATAGAAAATGCTTTCCATGTAGTAGGTTTTATCTTACTAATGATACTAATGGTTTATATAACACTCCAAGATATTTTAAAATTATTTTAGCATAAGAAACTTTAAGTTTCTTTTTATTGTATTAATATATGAAGATGTTATAATAAGTATATAAAAATAAAAGAGGGTAATAAAATGGAAAACAAAAAAAGAATAATAATGTTAAGTGTGATAACTATAGCGATAACAT
>CANPJT010000010.1 GCA_947574255.1 uncultured Mycoplasmatota bacterium | reverse complement strand
CAGCTTCTAAAAGAATAAAAAGGGGTTGACTAGTGTGATACTAGCACCAATTCGCATTTAAGTGAATTGGTGATATATATACTAATTGATAAGGCTATTTTTGTCAACATTTTTTTGAAGAAATTTTAAATTTTATTGAAAATAATTTTTAAAATCCAAAAAGTATACATTTGTTCTTATCTTTGTTATAATTTAATTATTAATTGAGGAGTAAAATAATGGAGTTAAAAGATTTAAAAAAAGTAGGACCTAAAACAATAGAATTATTAAACAGATTAAATATATTTACAATAGAAGATTTAATTTTTTACTATCCTTATAGATATAATATTTATAAACCAGTTGATTTAAATAATAGTGATTTAATTGATACAGTTACAATTAATGCAGTAATTGAATCCATTCCTAAAGTATCATATATAAGAAAGAATTTAAATAAAATTTCTTTTCAGGTATTAACGAACAATTTATTAGTTAATGTTTCTATTTTTAATAGGTCTTTTTTGAAGGCTAGTTTAACTGTAGGAAAAAGTATTACTTTAATTGGAAAATATGATAGAAAAAAAAATAGTTTTGTAGCAAATGATTTAAAATTTGACTGGATTAATCAATTAAAAATTGAACCAGTTTATCATGTTGTAAAAGGTTTAAAAAATAATAATTTACATTCTTATATAAAAGAAGCTTTAAATAATATTGAGTGCGTATCAGATTATGTTCCAGATAATTTAAATGAAAAATATGATTTTTTAAATAAAATGACTGCTTTAAATTATATTCATAATTCTAATGATATAAAAAAAATTAAACAAGCAAAATTAAAATTAGTTTACGAAGAGTTATTTTTATTTATGCTTAAAATAAATTTTTTAAAGAAAAAGAATAATGAATTACTTGGTTTAGCAAGAAACTTTGATGAGGAAAAAGTAAATGAATTTATTGACAATTTACCTTTTTTATTAACAATTGATCAACAAAAAGCTGTTATTGATTGTTTAAATGATTTAAGAAGTAAAAGAAGGATGAATCGTTTGATTCAAGGTGATGTTGGAAGTGGAAAGACGATAGTAGCAATAATTGCAATGTATGCAAATTCTTTAAGTGGATATCAAAATGCTTTAATGGCTCCAACTGAGATATTAGCGATTCAACATTATGAAAATATAAAGAAATTAATGACTCCATATGATGTAAATGTTGCTCTTTTAGTAGGAAGTCAGAAGAAAAATGAACATAATGAAATTATTGAAAAACTAGATAGTGGAGAGATTGATATTGTTGTTGGAACTCATGCATTAATTAGTGAAGATGTAAAGTTTAAGAACTTAGGATTAGTTATAACAGATGAACAACATCGTTTTGGTGTTAATCAAAGAAGTAATTTACAGAATAAAGGTATTAAACCAGATATTATTTATATGAGTGCTACGCCGATTCCAAGAACTTATGCACTTACAATTTATAATGATATGGATACTAGTATAATTAAAACAAAACCAAGTGGACGTAAATCGATTAAAACTTTTGTAAAAAAAGAAAGTGAGTTGAAAAGTGTTTTACAAGATATTTTTGAAGAAGTAAAAAAAGGCCATCAAGTATATGTTGTTGCTCCAGCTATAAGTGATAGAGAAGATGTAAATTTATGGGATGTTGATACTTTAAAAAGAAATTTTGATAAAGTATTTCAAAAAAAAGTTCCAACAGCTATTTTACACGGAAAAATTAAAGCTTTAGAAAAAGAAAAAATAATGCAAAAATTTAAAGAAGGAGAAATTAAAATTTTAATTGCTACGACAGTTATTGAAGTAGGAGTAGATGTTAAAAATGCTACAACTATTGTTATTTTTAATGCCGAAAATTATGGTTTAGCTACATTACATCAATTACGTGGAAGAGTAGGGAGAAATGAAATAGATTCTTATTGTTATTTAATTAGCAATAAAGAAGTAGATAGGTTAAAAGTGTTAGAAGAGAGTAATGATGGTTTTTATATTAGTGAGCAAGATTTTTTAATGCGTAGAGAGGGAGATTTGTTTGGAACAAAACAAAGTGGTGATATGGTATTTAAAATAGCTGATTTAAGACATGATTTTAAGATACTTTTACAAGCTAAAAAAGATAGTGAAAAATTTTTGAATACTTCAGAAGTTAATAATTTAAAGTATTCAAAAATTTTAGAATCTGTTACTAATCTTGATTAAATTTAAATAATAAAATATAATTTATTAAAGGAGGATTTAATATGAATAGACAGGAAATTAAGGAAAAGTCTAAATTAATGGTGAAAGAAAATTTTAAAAATTTTTGGACAGGATATTTAATAGTTTTTGCAGTTTCATTTTTATTAAATTTTGGGATAAATTTAATTTTTGCTAATTCGATGATTGGTTCTGTTTTTAGTTTAGTTGCTTCATGTTTTTCAATGACTTTATCAGTTGGTTTTTATTCTTATTTATTAAAAATGATTCGTAAAGAAAATTTTAGTCGTGATGATATTTTTAAATATGTTAATAGAGTTTTTCCAATTCTTTCAATATCACTATTGGCAGGTATATTTTGTTTTTTGTGGAGTCTTTTATTTATAATTCCGGGAATTATTGCAGCGTTAGGTTATTCAATGGTTTATTTAATTTATGCAGAAAATTCAGAATTAACTCCAATGGATTATTTAGATAAAAGTAAAAAAATGATGAATGGATATAAATTAGATTATTTTGTTTTTAATTTAAGTTTTGTTGGTTGGATATTTTTGTCTTTTCTGACATTAGGTATACTTTTTATTTGGACATTACCTTATATTTCTATATCTCAAGTAGTATATTATAATGAGTTAAAGAAAAGAGAAAATGAAAAATAATTGTGAATAAGTTATAATTTTACAAAATTTGGTAGAAATCATTTGACAAAGAAAGTTTTTCATTATATCATTTTATTAGCATGATAGATATCATGCTAACCTTTCGAAACACTTTTACGATTTTATGTAAAAGTGAATCAACCAAAACCCCCTGAAGGAGCCGAAAGGCTCCACTTTTTTTATTTAAAAAAGAAATTACAAAATATACTAATACTACATTTTGTAGTTTTTTTCTATAATTTTAATTAAGAGAGTGACATTTTGAATCAGTATGCTGACTTTAATGAAAATATTAAGGCTGTTATCTGTCAAAACATCATAAAATATGGAAATGAAAAAGATATAAGATTGCTGGAGCTTGCTAAAAAATTAGATGTTTTAGTTAATCATCTAAAACGTATTGAGTCGGCTAATGATAGAAATAACATATCATTAGATTTTGCTTTTTAATGGTATAATATATAATATAAAGTTTTGTATAGATAGTAATTTATCAAGGAGAAAAGAATATGAAAGAATTAGTGGATTTTGTTGTTTTAATGATAATATATTTTGGGAAATTTTATAAGAAGTGGAAAGAAAAAGGCAAAGATATACTACTTATAAATACTCTTATGTATATATACTTATCTTTTGTATTATATTTTACTTTAATGCCTATAATAACATCTTTACCATTTATATTTAATCACCCATACGATTCAATGAATTTAGTTCCATTTATTGATGTTTTAAATGGTAGAGGTGATTTTATTAGACAAGTGGGATTAAATGTGATAATGACAATTCCTTTTGGTTTTTTAATGCCTTTAGTAAAAAAAGAAAATGTTAGATTATTAAAAGTTATTTTTTATACATTTTTATTGAGTCTAGGAATTGAGTTATTACAGCCTTTAATAAATGGTTTTAGATTAGCAGATATAACGGATTTAATAACTAATGTCATAGGTGGAAGTATTGGATATACAATATATTTAATATTCAAACCTTTAACAATTAAAGCATTAAATTATTTAAATAATAGATAATTACAAATTATAAGTCAATTTCTATGAAAGATTATTTTTAAATTTTCAGGTAGCATTTAGGCAGCAAAAATTTAAACTTTTATATTTATTATTTAATTTATTTTAATTAAAATTGAAAAAAATAAACGAAATATAAAGAAAAATAAAGGTTTTAAGATTAAATAAACTAGAATTTAATAACCATCTTATTTTGCAATATATTTTAAGAGGTAGAATTTACGTGTTATAATTATTTTATAGAAAAGATTGGAATGTTAAATATGGCTTTTGATTTTAAGAAAGAATATAAAGAATTTTATATGCCTAAGAATAAACCTAATATTGTAAAAATTCCGAGAATGAATTATATTGCGGTTAGAGGACAAGGTAATCCTAATGATGAAAATAGTGAATATAAAGATTCAATAGGACTTTTATATGCAATCGCTTTTACAATAAAAATGAGTTATAAAGGACCATATAAAATAGATGGTTATTTTGAATATGTAGTTCCTCCACTTGAAGGATTTTGGTGGCAGAAAGATAATAAAACAGGAATAGATTATAAAAGTAAAGATAAATTTCAATTTATTTCTATAATTCGCTTACCAGACTTTGTAACAAAAAAAGATTTTGAGTGGGCTATTTCTGAAGCAACGAAAAAGAAAAAACAAGATTTTTCCAAAGTTGAATTTTTAACTTATGATGAGGGTATTTGTGTTCAATGTATGCACTTGGGTTCTTATGATAATGAACCTATAACAATTAATTTAATGCATGAATATGCTGAAAATAATGGATATGAATTAGATATAACAGTTTCAAGATTTCATCATGAAATATATTTAAGTGATCCGAGAAGATGTGAAGTAAGTAAATTAAAGAATGTAATAAGACATCCAATTAAAAAGATTAAATGAGTCTAAATTACATTTTAAAGAAAGAATGATATGGTAAAGTATTAAAAAGTAGTTATTCATGAATGGCGTTGAAGTAAAAATGAATGAATATGTAAATTTAACATTAGAAAAAATAGATAAAGAACATATATGTTGTGCTATTGGGGATCCAAAGCATCAAGTTGGTGTTGATAAAGAAAGAATGGTTAAAAAATAAGTTAAAAGATGGTCATGTTTTTAGAAAACTAAATACCAGAGGGAAAGTATTTATTGAGTATGAGCCAATAGAGACTGCTTGGGTTCCGATTAATGGTAAAAATTATGAATATATTTATTGTTTATAGGTTGCAGGTAGCTTTAAGGAAAAGGTGCTGCAAAAGAATTATTAGAATGTGCAATAAATGATTCTAAAGAAAAAGGTATGAGTGGGATATGTACTTTGACTTCTAAAAAGAAGAAACCATTTATTGGAGAAAAGAAATTTTTTGAACACTATGGTTTTAAAGTCATTGATACTATTGGAGATTATGAATTGTTATCATTACAATTTGATTCCTTTGAGACTCATAGATTTAATGATAGTGCCAGACTTACGAAAATAGATAATCAAGAATTTATTATTTATTATAGTCCTGAGTGGCCTTATGTAGAATATGAAGTAAAATAATTATTTAATTATACAAAAGAAAAAAATATAATAATTAATTTTATAAAATCAAATACTATATTAAATGCAAATTCATTTGAAAAATTAATTAAATAATAAGCAAAAATACAAATAAAGATACAACATTATAATCAAAATGAAAATTGTATAATATTTTTTGAATTAGTTTTAAATATGCTTGTAATTAGAATATTTCTATTATGATTTTATCTATAATGCAAGAAATAATAATCATAATTTTTTGGAACAAAAATGTAGGTTAACTAAATTTGATAGAAATCTTCTTTTTGAAATGCTATAATATTTTGCATCTTCAGGAGGTTATTAAATGAGCAAAATGGTTCAAGAGATTTTTATAAATTTAGATGATTCTGGTAAATTAACTTCTAAAGAAAATATTTGTGTTTATGGAGGACTTGTTTTTTTATCTAAGAAAGAAAAGGATAAGTTTATTACTCAATATAGAGGAATTATTAATAATATAAAATGTGATTATTGTAAAGGAAAAAATGAAAATTGTAATAAAAATTGTCCAGAAATAAAAAATACAAATATTGTACCAAAAGACAAACGTTGGCTAATGAATTATATAAAAAAATACTATGTTGTTGCACTAGTGATAAAAAACGATTTTGTTTATGAACATATTAAAAATAATAAAGCGGCTAAGGGAAGATTTATTGATTATTCTATACGGCGAATGATAAAAGAAATTATTAAAAATTTAATTAAGTGTAAGGGAATTGATCCGAATAAAAAATTAAAAATAATTATTAATATTGATCAACAAAGCACAAAAAATAATGGTTATTATAATTTACATGATGGTTTGATGGAAGAATTAAAATATGGAATTGTTAATTATAATTATTCAACTACATTTATACCTATTATAAATGGAGATTTAGATATTTCAATTACTTATCAAGATTCTGGTAAAAGTTATGTTGTTCAGGCAGCAGATTTATTGGCTGGTACTATTAGAAGAAAAATGCTTGAGGTTTGTAATAATGATTTAGAATTTTATAAATTTTTAGATAATTTCGTTGATTTAAAAATAATTTTGCCATAAAAAGAAAAAAGCCACAAATGTGGCTTTTCCCAGTTGAGGCGACGTACATAATAGCACGCTTAATTTATAAAAATCGTATCTCAACTATCGACCTGACAAGACTTCGTCTCCGGTAAAGCAATAATACTATAACCAATCTAAAAAGTCAATTTATTATTAAATAATTATCTTATTTAAAAATATTAATAGTATTTATAAAAAATAATAAAACTGAGAAGTAAATATATAGAATTGAAGATTGTAATTGTTAAGAAAAAAAGTTAAAATTGATATATAAAATAAATTAATCAAAAATTGATTTTATTAAGGAGTCGTGTTTATGAAGAAAGTATTTTTAATAATACTAATTAGTCTATTTTTATTTGGTTGTACAGAAAAAGAAAGTGAAAATCTTTCTTATAAAGATATAATGAAGCAAAAAGAATATGTGATTCTTGATGTAAGAACTATTGATGAATATAAAGAATCACATATTAAAGGAGCTATAAATATTCCTTATGATAAAATAGATGAAAAAATAGATATAGATAAAGAAAAAAATGTTTTTGTTTATTGTAAGAGTGGCAACCGAAGTAAACTAGCTTTTGATTCATTAAAGGAATTAGGTTTTACAGTATATGATTTAGGTGCTTTTTCTGCTATTGATTTACCAAAAGAATAATATAGAAAACGATCAAAGGATATAACTTGATAGTATAATAAATAATACAAAATAATTAAAATTATTTAATATATAAGTCATAATATTCGTCATATGTTAAATTTTTAGCAACAACGTCAGTTGCTATTTCTTTACCTAAATATCTTAGGTGCCATGGTTCTTCAATATATCCTGTAATTGGTTGATTTTCTTTGGTATAACGAACAATGAATCCATATTTATAAGAGTTATTTTTTAACCATTTTGCATCATTGTCTTTAATATAATTATATCCTTCACTCCAAACATCAACAGCAAGTCCTGTTTGATGTTCAGAATGACCTGGTCTAGCAGAATAAGTATCTGCTTCATCTTTTCCATCTCTTGCTACATAATTATTATAAATTAGTTCTTGTCTATCATAAGAACGATAAGCACTATAAGGACGAATAAATAAATTATCAAGTTTAGCACTAGCGACTAATTCTTCAAAAGCATCAGCAGCTTTTTCACGTAATTGGTATTTAGAGTCATAACTTAGACTTTTTAAGTCAGTTGGTTCATAATTACCAAGAGAATGATATTTATTTACTAAAACTGTATATTCATGACTATTATTAATTTCATTTATTTGGGTATAAAAATCATGATCTAAACCAATATTTACTTTTAAGACTGCTTCTTCTAATGAACAGTTATTTTTTTTCTGATATTCTTCATAATTATTTACTTTATTTATTTCAAAATTTTTAATATTGTTATATTTTTGGAAAATAGTATTAATTTCTGTGGAAGAATAATTATTTGAAAGAAGAGTATTTACATCTTTTATAAAATTTTTTCTTTCAATATAATCAATTTCTTGGTAAATAGTTGCATATTGTTCTTGAAATTCGCCACTTTCTAAAGCTATTTCTAAAGTTTTAGAGTAATTATTCTTATTTATTTCGTTATATATATTGTATTTTTTCATTAAAGAAACCACCTTACTATTATAAGCAATATTATTTTTTTTATAAAAATATGTAAATGAACAAATCATTATTATTAGTACAAATGTTAAAAAAATTATTTTTTTTGTCATAATTATACTTCCTTTACTATTAATATAATATTATTTTATTTCATAAATTTTATCAAGTTGTATATTAATTATAAATCAAAGGAAGATAAATAATGTCAAATATTTGTAATCTAAGTTTTTTGATTAATTAATATAGTAGAGAAAGAGTTCATGAGCAATTTATTTTTCTACATTTCTAGTACGAAGAATAAAGGAATATTTGACAATTTACTTTAGTATTGTTTGAATATTTTTTTATCTTTTTCATAATTTTTAACAGAGGTGAATTATGAAGAAGTTTTTATTTGGGGTATTGGCATTTTTATTTTTGACATTGCCAGTTTTTGCAGAGGAAGATTTAGCAGCTAATTCTAAAAGTGCTATCTTGTTAGAGTCTTCAACTGGAAAAGTTTTATTCGAAAAAAATTCTAATGAAAGATTAGCTCCAGCATCAATGACAAAAGTTATGAGTATGCTTTTAATTATGGAAGCTATTGATTCTGGGAAGTTAAGTTTTGATGACGATGTGGTGATTAGTGAAGCGGCTTCTAGTATGGGAGGAAGTCAAATTTTTTTACAAACTGGAGAAAAGTATAAAGTACGAGAGTTATTAAAGGGAATAGCTGTTGCAAGTGGAAATGATGCTGTTGTTGCAATGGCAGAAAAAGTTAGTGGTAGTGTAGATCAATTTGTTATGGAAATGAATAAAAGAGCAAAAGGTTTAGGGTTAACAAATACTCATTTTGATAATCCACATGGACTTGATAGCGAGAATCATTATACAACAGCTAGAGACATGAGTGTTATGGCTTTAGAATTACTAAAGCATGAAAGTATTTTAGAGTTTACAAGTATTTATGAGGATTATTTAAAGAAGAATGATGGTTCAAGTATATGGCTAGTTAATACAAATAAATTAGTTAGATTTTACGATGGTGTTGATGGACTAAAAACAGGATTTACAACAACTGCTGGATATTGTATTACAACAACTGCTAAAAAAAACAATATGCGTCTTTTATCAGTAGTTATGAATGCAGAGACGAGTGATTTAAGAAGCAAAGATACAACTAATATGTTAAATTATGGATTTAATTCATACCAATTAAATATGATATTAGATAAAGAAAAAGATTTAGGTAAAATAAAAATAGAAAAAGGTAAGAAACAAGAAGTTAATATTTACTTAGAAAATGATGTAACAGTTTTATCAAAAACTGGAGAAACAGTTGGAAATTATGATTATAATATAGTTATGGATAAATTTAGTGTGCCACTTGTACAAAATCAAAAAGTTGGACATGTAGAAATTTTAGATAATGAAGGAAATATTATTAAAGAAGAAAATATAGTTATTAAAGAAGATGTGGAAAAGGCCAATATATTTGATTTATTTATAAGGACCTTAGAGTCTTTAACAAGTGGCAATATTTTTTAAAAAAGTTGAAGTTATTTTCAATTTTTTTTTTAAATTTTATTTATGAATATAATAGGTAAAAAGTTACATGATAATAAAAGAAATATTTTATGATAAAATGTTAATTAAAAGTTCTTAAAGAAAGGAAATTGTCTTGATCAGGTTTATAAAAAAATTATTATTTTTATTATTTTTAGGTGGAATAGTTTTAACAGGGACAACTAATTATGATTCTTTTAAAGGTCATGTTAAATCTTTAATTGAAGATTTTTTTACTTTAAATAAAATTAGTGATTTTGTTAGAGTAACTTCAAATGGCGAACTTATTAATGATAAAGAAGTAGATTTATTAAAAAATTCAGGGATTACAGGAGAAAACTATAGTTTTGATATAACTTATTATCCTTATTATGAAATGTTATCACCAGATGAACAAATTTTATATAAGCAAATCTATGCAAATATTAATGAATTATCAACTACTTTTGTACCAAATGTAACTTTAAAAACTGATGCTGTTAATAAAATAATTGAAGCGATCTTTAATGATCATCCAGAACTTTTTTGGTTGAATACAAATTATTCTTATAAATATACAAAGAATGGTAATTGTGTTCAAATAATTTTAAGTTTTAATGAAACTATTGATAATTTTGAAGTTTCTAAAAATTTATTTGAAAGTGAGGCTCAAAAAATAATCGATAAGACTGAGAACCTTAGAACTAATTATGAAAAAGAAAAATATGTTCATGATATATTAATTGAACAAATTGATTATGATACAAATGCTAGTATGAATCAAAGTGCATTTAGTGCACTAGTTAATAAAAAAACAGTTTGTGCAGGTTATGCTAGAGCATTTCAATATATTATGATAAAGTTAGGAATTCCTACTTATTATGTAACCGGCAGTGCTGGAGAAGAACATGCTTGGAATATTGTATATTTAAGTGATGGATATTATAATGTCGATTTAACTTGGGATGATACAAATTCTTCTTATGTTTATTTTAATGTTAATGATTCGATACTTTTAAATACTCATAAAAGAAATGGTTTATCTATAAATCTTCCTAGTTGTAATGCAATGGCTTATAGTAACTTAGAAGTAAAGAAAGAGGAAGATAATTATAATAATTATGAATATTATTGGAAAAAAAGTAATGATGGTAACGAAAATATAATTGATGAATTAAGTTTTGATTATTAAAAGAAAAATCTTTCTAATGATTTATAAAGTGAAAGATTTTTTTTGATAATTTAATATGATATAATGTATTTATTAAAAGAGGTAGTTATGAGAAAATTAAGAAATATTTTTTGTTCATGTATAGTTTTATGTACGCTAGGTGTAGGTTTTTTTAAGAGTAGTTTAGGAGTAGAGAATGAGAATATTTCTTCTTATCTGCTAGAAGAAATTCCAGATTATGCTAACCAAGCGTATGTTTATATAAATGATAATATTCCTAATTTTAAAGATGATGAGATTACAACTAATAGTTTTGAAAAGTATAGTGAACTTGATAGTTTAGGGAGATGTGGAGTTGCTTTTACAAATGTAAGTAGAGAGACTATGCCAACAAAAGAAAGAGAAAGTATAGGAATGATTAAACCAAGTGGTTGGCATACAGTTAAATATGATAATGTAGATGGTAAATATTTGTATAATCGTTGTCATTTAATAGGATATCAATTAACAGGAGAAAATGCTAATGAAAAAAATTTAATAACTTGTACCAGATATATGAATACTGTTGGAATGTTAAAATTTGAAAATCAAGTTGCTGATTATGTTAAGAAAACTAATAATCATGTTCTTTATCGTGTAACTCCAATTTTTGAAGAAAATAATTTAGTAGCAAGTGGAGTGGAAATGGAAGCAGAATCAGTTGAAGATAATGGTGAAGGTTTAAAATTTCATGTATATGTATATAATGTTCAAGAAGGAATAGAAATAAATTATCAAAATGGTGATAGTAAATTAATAAATAATTAAAGGTGATTATATGCAAATTAATAAAAAACAAATGTTTAGAGTGGGTATTATTTTTTCTATACTTTTAATACTAATTTTATTAGTCTGGGGAATTGTTTTTGTTGTTCAAAAAATTAGAGTTAAGTATGCTAAGATTGAAGTTACTTTACAGGATAATATGTCTGTAAATTTTTTAGAAGAAAAGAAAATATCAGATTTTATTGTAAGTATAAATGGAAAAATTATAAATGATAGATTAATAGATACTACTTCTATTGGAGAAAAAGTAATTAATTTTGAATTTATTAATGATGATGGAATAAAGGTCCCTTATAAATACACATTAAACGTTGTTGATAAAGTGGAGCCTTTAATATTACTTGGGAATAGTTATACTGTTTATACAGGAAATGATATAGATACTTCTAAAATTTTATGTGGAGATAATGAAGATAAAAATCCAAATTGTTATATTGAAGGAATATATGATTATAATATTCCAGGAGAATATCCGCTAACTTTTAAAGCTGTTGATAAAAGTGGAAATGTTGCAACAAAAGATTTTACTTTATATGTAGTTGAACCTAAACCGAAAAGTAATAATTTCAATAAAAATACAACTCCATCTTATACTTTATTTAGTGATGTATATGCAAAGTATAAGACTGATAAAACTAAAATAGGTATTGATGTATCAGGTTGGCAAAAGGATATTGATTTTGATGCTATAAAGAATGCAGGAGTTGAATTTATATTTATTAAAGTTGGAGGTACTAAAGGAACTGACAAAGATTATTATGTAGATTCTAAGTTTGAACGAAATATTAAATTGGCAAACGAAAAGGGTATAGATGTGGGAATTTATTTTTATTCATATGCTAATACAAATGAACATGCTAAAAAAGATGCCGAATGGGTGATTAAGCAAATAAAAGATTATAAGGTTACTTTGCCTGTTGTATTTGATTGGGAAAATTGGGCAAGTTTTAATGATTATAATTTAAGTTTTTTTGGATTAACTGATATGGCTAATACATTTTTAGATACTCTTAGTGAAGCAGGATACAAAGGAATGGTTTATAGTAGTAAAAATTATTTAGAAAAAATTTGGTTACCAACTAAATATGATACGTGGCTTGCTCATTATACTACTAATGTCGAACAAACAAGTTATGATGGAGATTATAATTATTGGCAGCTTTGCGATGATGGTAAAATCGATGGTATTGATGGAACTGTTGATATTAATATTATGTATTTAGATTAAGGGTATTTATTATGACAAAAGTGTATATTTCTAATAAAAAAATTTTAGACAATGAATATTGTTATTATTTAGTAAATCAGCAATTTTAAAATAATGTTAATAATATTAAATCTTCTAAAATTATTAAAAATATTAGAATTTCAATTGAAACCGTTTGTTTTATGTTGGTTAAAGATTATGAATATGTAGGATATATTAGTGCCAATATTTATAATGATAGAACTTCTTCTTTAATTATGAGTGGTATTAGAAATATAGATTTATTAAATATTCCTTTACTAGAGGTATAGAGGTCAAAAAATATCTAAAAAATTAGTTTATTTATTGTTTAATTATTTAAATAATTTGGGGGTGAAAACTGTTGAAGTTAATAGTATTGCTAATGAAATTGCGTGGGAGACATATTTAAGCACAGGTGCAGTTAAAATAGATAGTAAAACGGCAATGTATTATGAGATAGATAAAATTCTTAATAGTGATATTTTTAAAAATAATTTGATTTTAAAAAAGTAAATTAGGGGAAAATAATGAAAAAAAAAATTTGGTACCTATGTATTATAGATTTGAACATAATAGTTGTACTACTAGTTTTAGTATAAATGGAGATTTTGATCCAAATGTGGTTACAAATATTTTAAAATTGGTGTTAAACGAAAAAATGGGACTATTTATAGCTTTTCTTTATAGGAAATAGGAATTTGTACGACATATGAAATTTGTGTTGAAAAACAAATGTTAAAAACTATAACCCCTTTATTAGAAAAGGCAAATGAATTAAATAAAATTAAAGAAATGTTTAATGTTAATTTTACTTTATTGATAGTGCCAAAAGTTAGATATGATGAAAGCATTCCAATTTTGTATCCTTCAGAGGAAATAATTAAATTTTGTTATGAAACAGGTACAAAAATTAGTTATGATTTATATGTTAGTTGTTTAGATAGTTATAATGAAGAATTTATTTGGGATATTAATAATTAAAATTATTTGTTATAATAGCTTCTTAGAAAAAGGAGATGTTTTTTATGGAATGTAATAAGTTTGATTTAAATAATATTCAAGAGATAAATACACGAGATATTGTTTGGTATATAGGAAGAAAATTAATAAATGATGGTTATTATAAAGAAGATATAGAAGGCAAAAAAAGATTAGTAGAAGAAAGATTAAGAAATTATCTAAGTTATAAATTATGTGATTCTGTTTTAATAAGTGAAATAGATAAGAGAGATGTAAATGAATTAATAGTTGAACTTTATAAAAAGTGTAATTTAAAAAGAGATATTGTAGATCAAGTTATTCATTATATTTTAGGTTTAATTGGAAATTTTCAAGGAAGATGTATTATTTGGACTTCTTCCTTAGTTGATAAGGCAAAACTTCCAGTTATTAAAGAAGATGATGGTCTAGTAGATGAGTTGGTTACTTCAGATGATAGTGATCCAATAGAAGTATTTAATTTTGTATATGATTATTTTAAAAATTATAAATTAGACTCAGAATTAAAAAGAAAAAGAGTATTTACAGAATTACCAAAAAATGGTGATTAAAATATTCTTTTTTTTGTTTTTTTATTTTCTTTTAAACCAAACTAATTGTAGGTGAAGTTTCATGAAAAAAATCTTTCTTGCTATTATTATAATTGGTTGTTTATCGATAAATAGTTATAATGCTTATAATAAAAGTAATTGTATTAATGAAATAATTCCAAGTGGTTTAAATTCTAAAAATATTTTATCTTATTTAAGTGAAAATAATTTAGTGGGGATGGTAAATAAAATTTGTTCAAAAGATATTTGTGTTAGTTTAAATTCTACTGATATTGAACGTGATATAAAATATTTTGTAGATAAAAATATTAGTTATTTGAATAGTAAAAATAGTGATGCGGCAATAGAAGCAGAGTTGAAAGGTTTTAAAATAGATAAATTAATTATTTACTCTTGTTAGAACTTTATCTCCTTGGTAAATATTTCTCTTATTCATTTCCTTATCGATATCATTTAAGACACAAAATTTTTTTATTAACCATTTTGGTTCAATTAAGTCCTTTATATTAGGGTCTCCAGTAATACGATGAATTACAATTTTTTGATTTAAATGCTCTAGTTGACTACAGACAATATCAATATATTCTTCCTTTGTTAGAAGATGAAATTTTTCTGTTTTATACATTTCAGCTAGTTTTGTATTTTTTAAGATATGCAGCATGTGAATTTTAATTCCATCGATTTCTAAACTATTTAAAAGTTTTACAGTATTTATCATATCTTCCTTAGTTTCAAAAGGAAGGCCATTTATAATATGAACTATTACTTTTATATGACGTTTTTTTAGTTCTTTTACACAATTTAGAAAATTTTCTATATTATGACCACGATTAATTAACTTTAGAGTTTCATCTTTGCTAGATTGTAATCCTAATTCAACAGTTAAAAAAGTTTTTTTATTTAATTCTTCTAAATAATCGAAACATTCAAGAGTAATAGCATCGCTTCTAGTTGCGATAGATAATCCAATGACATTAGGTAAATTTAAAATAGTTTCATATTTTTCTTTTAAAATAGATAGTGGAGCAAAGGTATTGGTATTAGCTTGAAAATATCCAATGTATAGACTATTTGGCCATTTTTTTTCTAGAATATTTACATTATCATAAAACTGTTTAACAAGATCATTATTTTTAGAAATATCATAATCATTACTACCATGGAGACAAAAGATACAACCTTCACCATTTTTTAGGTTAGGGCAAGAAAAGTTTGCGTTTAAACTTACTTTAAAAACTTTTTGATTAAAAATAGAACGATAATGATAATTAAGTGTGTGATATCTTTTATTATCTAAACTATATGGAAACATATTAATCACCTATTGGTATTATAGCAAATTCATTGGTTGTTTTGTATTTACGAATATGTTATTATATATAATAAAGAGGGTGGCTAGATATGGATGAGCATTTTAGATTGGATTATTCTCATTCCAAAGCAAAAGATAATGCTATTTTTAAAGGCGAGAAATATCGTATTACTATTTTAACAGAGCGTTTGGTTCGTTTGGAATATAGTGAAGATGGAATTTTTTATGATGGGTTAACAGATAGGGTAATTAACCGTGATTTTTCTGTGCCACAATTTACTGTTCGAGAAGATGAAAAGTTTTTAGAATTATCAACATCATATTTTAAATTATCATATGTAAAAAATAAACCTTTTACTTCAAGTATTGTAGCACCAGATGCCAATTTAAAAGTGAATTTATTAAACACAGATAAACTTTGGTATTTTAATCATCCTGAAGCTAGAAATTTTAAAGGAACAAGTGTAAGTTTAGATGAGATTAAAGACAAACCAGAGCTTCAAAAAGGTTTATATTCAACAGATGGTTTTGCATCAATTGATGATTCAAATTCTCTTTTAATTAATGAAAATGGTGAGTTGATAACTTCTTCAAATAAACGAATAGATACTTATTTGTTTATGTATCGGAGAGATTTTGGGCTTTGTTTAAAAGATTATTTTTTGTTAACTGGTCAGCCAGCTTTGATTCCTCGTTATGCTTTAGGAATTTGGTGGAATAAAAATGAAATATATAGTTTTGAAGATACAAAAAAGTTGATAGCTCAATTTAGTCGTAACAAAATTCCTTTATCAGTTTTATTATTAGGGAATAATTGGCATGTTAAAACTGATTTAAGAAAAACAGGTTTTACTTTTAATAAAGCTTTATTTTCTGATCCAAAAAGTTTCATAAATTATATGCATGAACGAGGTGTAAGAATTGGTTTAGCTATTGATCCTAGTGAAGGAATTAGTCGAAAAGAAGAAAATTATTTGATAATGAAAAATAATTTAAATATTTCTGATGATGTAACAATTCCTTTTAATGTTTTTGATAAGAAATTAGTAACAGAATATTTTCATAGTATAATTAAACCTTTAGATGATTTAGGAATAGATTTTTATTGGATAGATTATTTTAATAAAGATGATTTAAATACTTTAAATGCGTTAAATTATTATCATTTTAATAATTATAAAAATAATCCTAAAATGAGAGGTATGATTCTTTCTCGTAATGGATTAGTAGCTTCTCATCGTGTTCCTATTCATTATTCAGGAAAAACAACAGTAAGTTGGGATACGTTAAAAATGTTACCATTTTATAATTCTACTGCAAGTAATATTGGGGTTTCTTGGTGGAGTCATGATGTCGGAGGGTATAAAGATGGTATTGAAGATGCTGAATTATATATTAGATATGTTGAACTTGCTACTTTTAGTCCGATATTTAGGTTTAGTGCTAAACATGGTCACTTTTATAAGAGAGAACCATGGAGATGGGATGTTAAGACATTAAATATTGTTAGAGAGTATTGTAATTTACGTCATCGCTTAATTCCGTATTTATATGCAGAAGCTTACAAGTATTATCAAACAGGACTTCCTTTAGTTCAACCTATTTATTATCAAAGTCCAGAAATTTATGATGAGCCGCAGTATCGAAATGAATACTATTTTGGTAAGGAACTTTTTGTTGCCCCAATTACAGTAAAAAAGGATTTAGTCATGAATAGAGCAGTAGAAAAGATTTTTTTACCTAAAGGAATGTGGTATGATTTTAAAACTGGTAAAAAATTTCCAGGTAATAAACGTTATGTGACGTTTTTTAAGGATGAGGATTATCCTGTATTTGCTAAAGCTGGATCAATTATTCCTTTAGCTGATTTAGAAGAAAATATTAATGTTACTAATTCTCCTAAGTCTTTAGAAATTCATGTTTTTCCTGGAAAAAGTAATACTTTTAAATTATATGAAGATGATGGTTATTCTTCGCTTTATGAAAAAGGTTATTATATATTAACAAATATAGATTATAATTATTTACAAAATAATTATACATTGATTATTCGTCCTTTAGAGGGAAAAACAGGAATAATACCATCTATGAGAGACTATAAAATTCGTTTTAGAAATACGAGAGAAGCTGATGATGTAGTTGCTTATGTGAATAAGGATATTGCTATTACTGAAAATTATGTTGATGATAATGATTTTATAGTAGAAATTAAAAATGTTCCAACTACTGCACAATTAACAATTAATTGCAAAGGAAAAGATATTGAAATAGATGCAGTACGTATTATAAATGAAGAGATTGATTCTATTATAAGTGATTTAAGAATTGAAACTAGATTAAAAGAAAGAATTGCTCGTATTTTCTTTAGTGATTTAGATATTAAAAAGAAAAGAATTCGAATAAAAAAATTGAAAAATGAAGGATTAGATGGCATATTTATTCGTATGTTTTTAAAATTATTAGAATATATGAAAGAAATATAGGCTAATCTTTTTTTGTTTAGAAATAAGGTTTTTAAATTGTTTATAATGATTAATAAAAAGTATGAGAATATTGTTCAGATAATGGAAAATATTAATCATAATAAACAATTATAATATTTGAGAGGAATTGGTTAGAAGTGAAAGAAACTTGGGAAAATTTAAAATTTGCTTGGCAATATACTAAAGATTTAAAGAGTATGCTTATAAAATATATTTTATGCAATATTTTAATGGTTATCATAAGCATAATAGTGCCAATTTGGAGTGCAAAAATTATAGTAGAGCTTACTTCTAATAATTTTTATCAACTTATTTTAATTAGTGTGACAATATTTATAATTGAAAATGTTCGAAATTTAATTCATTTTTTTACAAGACATTATTCTCAAGTTATATATAGAGAAGGTTTTACAAAAATTCAAACTACTTTAGGAGAAGAAATATTAAAATTAGAAAATAAAGCGATTGATAATAATAGTTCAGGAGTTTTTATTCAAAGATTAACAAATGATACAAGTCGATTAGCAGACGTTTTTAATGTTTTAAATATATATCTTACTAATATTTTAACTAATATAGGAATTTTTGGAGCTATTTTTTTGATTAATAAATTTGCTTTTGTTTTTTTGTTAGTTATGATAGGAATTCGCTTTGTTATTGAAAGAAGAAGAGTAAATTTATATTTTAAAAAAGATAAATTGTTTAGAGAAAAAAATGAAAAAGTTTCAGGGTTTGTAGGGGAACTTGTCAGGGGAGTAAGAGATATAAAAATGTTAAATGCTGAAGATAGTTTTATGAATGAGTTACATAATAGAGTAATAGATTTAAATCAAACTAGGTATAATATGCAAAATATTGACAATAAATACTCTCTTTATCGAGGATTTACGGCGGATTTAACTGATTTAGCTTTGATTTGTTTGTTAGTGATAATGATAAAAAATGGAATGTTAGATGTAGCATTTGCTTTAGTAATCCATAATTATGCTGTAAGATTGCCATCGATTGTTAATTATGTTGGAATGTTATTGGATAAAATGAAAGATTTTAATTTGTCTTCAGCAAGGATTTTTGCACTTATGAATGATGAAGAGTATAAAAAAGAAAAATTTGGTTTAAAACATTTGAAAAGATTAAAAGGTGATTTTGAATTTAAGAATGTATCTTTTGCTTATGATGATAAGAAAATTTTAAATAATTTAAATTTTAAGGTTAATGCTAATGAAACAGTTGCTTTTGTAGGCAAGAGTGGAGCTGGAAAAACAACAATTTTTAATTTGTTGTGTAAAATGTATGATGTAAATTCAGGCAATATATATTTGGATGGTGTGGATATAAATGATTTAGATAAGAATACTATTCGAGGAAATATTACTATAATTAGTCAAAACCCTTATATTTTTAATATGAGTATTAGAGATAATTTAGCTTTAGTTAAAGAAAATTTGACTGATAGAGAAATGAAAAAGGCTTGTAAAATGGCTTGCTTAGATGAATTTATTAATTCTTTACCAGATAAGTATGACACAATTGTAGGTGAAGGAGGGGTAACTTTATCAGGAGGTCAGAGACAAAGAATTGCTATAGCACGTGCTTTTGTTCAAAAAACGGAAATAATTCTATTTGATGAAGCAACTAGTGCTTTAGATAATGAAACGCAAGCAAGCATTCAAAAAGCGATTGATAATATGAAAAAAAGCTATACTATATTTATTATTGCTCATCGTTTGTCAACAGTAGTTAATGCCGATAGATTATTATATATCGATAAAGGAAAAATTGTTGCAGAAGGAACTCATCAAGAACTATTGAAAAAAAATGAAAAATATAAAAAATTGTATGATATGGAATTAAAGAATAAATAATTTGTGGATTATTTTAATAATAAATTTAAACTTAAAGTTTGATTTAAACATCATTTCTTTAAATATAGAAATGATTTTTTTTTTATTAAGATTAAGATATGTTAAGATAAATTATATTTTACATAATACTTTAATTCTTTAATTTTTGTTGATAAATTGCTAACTATTTTTATGATTAATGTAATTTTTAAATTTTAAAATAATTGATAATAGATGAATTATATTTAATTCAAGATTATAATTTATTTTTTTAATTATTTATATCAATAGATTAATGAATACTTGGAGTTTCATCAAATAAAATTATTTAAAGGGGGAAACTAAAATGAATAATAACTTTCCTCCAAATATCCATCCTACTACTTATAATTTAATTGCTGTTGCTATTGGAATAGTATTAGTTGGAGATTTAAATGCTAATGAACAAAATTCTTTGGGAAATTGGTTTATGCTACTTGGGCAATATTTAGCTACAAATGCTTCACAACAACAGTTAATTGAATCTCGAATTGAAAATAATAATATAAATATTAATAGTAAAAAAAGTAAAAGTGGTGGTGGACCATTTACAACAGATAGTAATACAAGTAATCAGACTCAACGTGGGGAAGTAGATTTTTTATTAGATGCTCTTGATAAAGTACAGCAAGAATTAAATAATATTAAAAATGAAGTAAATTCTGATTTAAATAATTCATAATTTTTAAAATTTTTGATTTTACTTATGGTAATAACACTTTCATATCTTTATTTTAAACATATTTTAAATTAGAAAGGAGAAAATTTATGAATAATGAAAATAGTCCTTTGTATAATAAAGCATTAAATATTGTTAATGATTTTGCTTGTAACCATAAACCTACTGGTTGTTGCTGTGGAAGAAATATTCCTGGACCAACAGGACCAACAGGACCAACGGGACCTGCTGGCGGTCCAACAGGACCAATTGGACCAACAGGGCCACAAGGAGTTCAAGGTCTAACTGGAGCAACAGGACCAACGGGACCAACCGGGCCCCAAGGAATTCAAGGAATTCAAGGTATTCCTGGAACTACTGGTGCAACAGGCCCCCAAGGAATTCAAGGTATTCCTGGAACTACTGGTGCAACAGGCCCCCAAGGAATTCAAGGACCACAAGGAGTTCAAGGTTTAGCTGGGGCAACAGGACCAACGGGACCAACGGGACCAACCGGACCACAAGGAGTTCAAGGTTTAGCTGGGGCAACAGGACCAACGGGACCAACGGGACCAACCGGACCACAAGGAGTTCAAGGTTTAGCTGGAGCAACAGGACCACAAGGAATTCAAGGTTTAGCTGGAGCAACAGGACCAACGGGACCAACAGGACCTGCTGGAGAAAGTGGTACAGGATTAGAAGCATATGGTGGAAAATACAACAATACTACTCAAGCTATATCTTTAACAGCTGGTAATCCAGCATTAATAGAATTGCCTTCTACAATGCCAGTTAATAATGTTGGTTATACAACAGTAAATAGTGTTACAGTAAATGAAGCTGGTGATTATGAAATAAATTTTTCAGCTAATGTTACATCTACAAATTCTGCTACTATTTCCTTAAATGTAAGAGATAATGGAACAACGATAGATTCAGCTTCTATTACAAATACATTCTCAGATGGTGAAAATAGAATATATAGTGGTAGTGTAATTAGAACATTGGCTGCTGGAAATATTATTGATATGGTAATCACGCCAAATGAAGCTGCTACTGGATCAGTTAATAATGCTGCTTTAAGTTTGAAGTTATTAAATTAATAAAAAAAAATCGGTTTTAAGACCGATTTTTTTATAAAATGGTATTTTTAGGAAATAATATAAATGGTGAATTTATGAATTATGAAAATTATAATAAATACTTATTTGATTTTATAAAAAAATCAACATGTTCTTTTACAGGAATAAGAACAATAAAAGAATTGTTATTAAAGAACAAGTATGAAGAATTAGAAGAAAATAAAAAATGGTGTTTAGAAATTAATAAAAATTATTTTATTACTAGAAATGATTCTTCTTTAATTGCTTTTAAAACGAGTAATAATCAATCATTTAATATTACTTGTACTCATATTGATACTCCTTCATTTTTAATAAAACCTAAAAATATGATTTATGAAAAAAATTATCTTAAATTAAATGTAATGCCTTATGGTGGGTTATTAAATTATGCATGGTTAGATGAACCGCTTTCAATTGCTGGAAGAATTATTTATAAAAAAAATAATAAACTTTTAAAAGAAATAATTGATTTAAAGAGACCTTTATTATGTATACCAAGTGTAGCTATTCATCAAAATGCTAATGCTAATGAAAATTTGAATTTAAATAATCAAATTGATATGATTCCTATAATAGCTTTAAAAGAACATAAGGAGCCTATAAAGGATTTAATAAAAAAAGAATTAAATTTTACAAGCAAGGAAGAATTATGTGATTATGATTTATTCTTATATTCAACAAGTATTCCTCAATATTTTGGGGTGAATAATGAAATGATTTTATCTCCACGAATTGATGATTTGACTTGTACATTTGGAGCTTTAAAAAGTTTTATTGACGTAAAAGAAGCTAATAATATAAGTATATTTTGTACTTTTAATAGTGAAGAAATTGGTTCTCTTACTAAGGAAGGGGCTGATTCATCATTTCTTATGGATACTTTAAAAAGGATTGCCGCCGATTTAAATCTTGATATATCAATCTTGATAAGTAATTCTACTATTTTAAGTGCTGATAATACTCATGCTACACATCCTAATCATCCTAATAATAGTGATATAAATAATGAGGCTTTATTAAATAAGGGAATTGTTATTTCTAAAGATAATTCTTCTACAACAGATAGTATAACATCATCGTTATTTAAAGAAATATGTAAAAAGGCAAAAGTTCCTTTTCAAGATTTTGTAACTAAAAACGATATGACGAGTGGAAGTACGTTATCTGGAATAAGCCTTCGACATGTTAGTATTGATTCTATTGATATTGGATTAGGACAATTAGCAATGCATGGTTCTAAAGAAATTATTGGGAGTTTGGATGCATATTATTTATATTTAGCTTTTAAAAAATTTTATGAATCAAGTATTATAAAAGAAAAAGATCGAATTATTTTAAAATAATTTAATCTTTTTTTTATTTGCTAATTTAACCTTTAAAGTTTGATTGAAAAAAAATTTATAGTTATAGTCCCAATTTTTTTAAACCATCATATAATATTTTAGAATAGTAGAGGTGTAATAATATGACTTTGGCTGATCTAAAATTAAATCAAAAATGTATAATAAAGAAGTTAAATTCCAAAGGTGTTATCCATCGAAGATTTCAAGATTTAGGGTTAATTTCAGGAAATGTTGTAAAATGTGTTTTAATTAGTCCTTTTAAAAATCCTAAAGCTTTTAGAGTAAATGGAATAATTCTTGCTATAAGAAATGAGGATAGTAAGTTAATCGAGGTGGATTTATTTGAATAAAGTTAGAGTAGCATTAGTGGGCAATCCTAATGTTGGTAAGAGCACAGTTTTTAATGCATTAACTGGATTAAAACAACACACTGGTAATTGGACTGGAAAAACAGTTGATTCAGCAGTTGGAACTTGTAAATTTTTAGATAACGAAATTGAGATTATAGATTTACCTGGTACTTATTCTCTAAAGTCTTCTTCAGAAGAAGAGTTTGTAGCAACTAATTTTATTGAACAAAAAGAATATGATGTAGCAGTTATTGTTTGTGATTCGGTTAGTTTGGAAAAAAGTTTAAATTTAGTATTGCAAACATTAGAAATTACAAATCGAGTAGTAGTTTGTTTAAATTTAATTGATGAAGCGAGTAAAAAGGGTATTGTAATTAATAGTAAAAAATTAGAATCTATTTTAAATGTTCCAGTAGTCCTTACAGATGCTAGAAAAAAACTGGGTTTAGATAGATTACTAGAAAAGATTGTTAATTTTCAAAGTAGAGAAGTTTATCAAGTTCAATATGAGGAAAAAATAGAGAAATTATTATCAAATAATAATCGTTATTTAAGTATTCGAAATTTAGAAATGAAAAATAGTATTTTTAAAGATAAAATTGTAAACACTATTGTTAATAAATCAAATGAAATTGTTAAAAAAGTTGTAAATTTTACAAAAGATGATTATGATAAAAAAGATAGATTTTTAGATAAAATTTTTACTAGTAAAATAACAGGAATACCCATAATGCTATTTTTATTATTTATAATATTATGGTTAACTATTTCTGTTTCAAATTACCCTTCTCAATTATTGTTTAGTTTTTTTAATTTTTTAGAAATAAAAATATTTAATTTTTTAGAGTTTTTATGTATTCCTAGATTTATTAATGAAATGTTAGTTTTAGGTGTTTATAAAACTCTTACATGGGTAATATCAGTAATGTTACCACCAATGGCAATTTTCTTTCCTTTGTTTACAATTTTAGAAGATTACGGATTTTTACCAAGAATAGCTTTTAATATGGATCACGCTTTTTCTAAATGTAATGCTTGTGGTAAGCAGTGTTTAACGATGTTAATGGGGTTTGGATGTAATGCCGTTGGAGTGACAGGGGCACGTATTATTGATTCAAAAAGAGAAAAAATAATAGCAATATTAACTAATAGTTTTGTACCTTGTAATGGGAGATTTCCTACAATAATAGCAATGATTAGTATGTTTTTTATAACAACTACTAATAAAATATTTTCTTCAATTATAAGTGCTTTATTATTAACATTTATTATTTTGCTTGGAATATTATTAACTTTGATTGTTTCAAAGATTTTATCTAAAACTATATTGAAAGGTTATCCTTCAAGTTTTATTTTAGAATTGCCACCATATCGTAAACCTAAATTTTTAAGTGTAATTACTAGATCGATCTTTGATCGAACATTATTTGTTCTTGGTAGAGCGGTAGTCGTTGCTATTCCAGCAGGATTTATATTATATTTGATTGCAAATATTTCTATTAATGAATTTAGTATATTACATTTTTTAGCTGATAAATTAAATGGAGTAGGACTATTTTTAGGATTAGATGGGGTAATATTATTGGCTTTCTTATTAGGATTTCCAGCTAATGAGATTGTTATTCCTGTTATGCTTATGGGGTATTTAGCAACAGGAAGTTTAACTGATTATGAAAATTTAATGTCTTTAAAAACAATACTTTTAAATAATGGATGGACTTTATTAACAGCTATTAATTTTATACTATTAACTTTATTTCATTATCCTTGTTCAACGACATTTTTAACGATAAAAAAGGAAACTGGAAGTATAAAATGGAGTTTAGTAGCTTTATTAATTCCAACAATAATAGGTGTTATTTTCTGTTTATTTGTTAAGTTATTATGGCAACTATTTCTTTAGTTGCTTTTTTGTATTTTTATGATATCATTTTATTATGCCGATTTAGTATAGTGGTAGTACAGATGCATGGTAAGCATCAGAGAACAGTTCAATTCTGTTAATCGGCACCAGATTTGATTGATACTCGAACTTTTAATTCGAGAGAAATAAATATTAACTAGAAATACCGTCTAGTTTTTTTGTTATTTGAGAATGGAAGTGATGAGTATGGATGTTGTTAAGGAATTAGAGTTTGATAAGGAAGTCTTAAAAAGAATTGAAATGATATGTAGATTTGCTTATGTTAAGCCTACTATTAAAAATGGAAGTATTATCAATATTAAGGGAACTAACATTGCTTATGTGAGTCCACATATTATAACAATTAAAGAGAATAATTATTTAATATTTAACGGAAGTGATACTTTATTTGTAAATGATTATTCTAAAAGTATTAAATTAAAATATTTAGAAGTTCATATTAAAACAAGTTAATTGTTTTAAAACTAGGCGTGCAAAAAGGAAGTACAATACTTGAGGTTAAAAGTATGGTCTTTTTGTACTTTTAATCTCTCTAAAATCGAGAAAAGGAGAGATGAAAGAATGAACGAAGAAAAGAAAATTGCAGGGATTTACATTAGAGTGAGTACGCTCGATCAAGCTCGTGAAGGATTTAGTGTAGAACAACAGGAAGAACAATTAAAAGTCTTTTGTGAGCGAAAAAGTTATGAGATTTACAAAGTATATGCTAATGAAGGAATTAGTGCTAAAAACGATAAAAGACCAGCATATAGAGAAATGTTAAGAGATGTAAAAAACGGTGTAATCAATGTAATAGTAGCTTTTAAAATGGATAGACTTACTCGTAGTGTCTTTGATGTAGAAAAATTAATGGCGGTAGTTGATAATGCTGGATGTGATATAGATTGTTTAAATGATTCATCAAATACAACTACCTCTACTGGAAGATTAACTTTAAGAATTATGACAAGTGTATCTCAAAATGAAATAGAAAAATGTTCATAAAGAACTAAATTTGGTATGGTAGGAGCAATTCGAGCAGGACAGCTTCCATGTCCATAATAACACCAATATATTTTAACTTTTAAAAAAGCAATTTTTACATTGCTTTTCAAGTATTCCAAAAGATCACCTTTGGCACACGAAACTAAGTTGACTCTGTCGACTTAGTAGTGTGTTTACTTATTTGGACATATACATTTTGTGGAGATATAGCAAATAACCCAGTAATTATAAGGGATTACAATAGAATAAATCCGGATAATAATTTGCTATTAATTAGATATTTTACAGTTAAAATCATAATTTTTGATTAAAATAATACAATTTTTCATCAATTTTAATATAAATAATGACTTTATACTTCTTGATTATACGGAATAAAAATGAAAAGAATCTAAGTAAAACAAGGGTTCTTTTACTCCACATAGTGTTATTAAAATATCATCAAATTACTAATAATTTCTTATTTTATTTAAAACATATTCTCCTTTTTCACTATTTTGTGCATATTCTAATAGCTCACTTTTAGATACTTCATCAAATTGTTCTTCTAGTCTATAACCATTTAATTTTTGCCCCATATAAATCAAATACTGTCTTTTTCTATTTAATTCCTCTTTTAATATATCTAGCATTGACATACTTGTATAAAACTCAGGTCCACTCCCATATACAAATGTATCCCTTTCTTCATAAAAAGGTTGAATTGCATAGTATATTATTCTTTTATCTTCAATTATGAATGAACCATTAATATTTTTTTTAGAATCAGAAATTTTTAAACCACCACTAGATCTAAAATCATTTCCTTTTAGATGTCCATATCCAGCAATAAAATTCCCATATTCCATATCAATAAGATTATCAGAAATTTTTAATTGCTCTAGCATTTCAAATGAAACTTGTTTTAGTCTGAAAGAGAAATTATTTCTTTTTAAATATTCCAATATAGGTGTATTTTGTCTAATTTTAATCAATTCATAATTTATAATATTATTCTTTACTATTTCTTTCATAATCAAACCTCCTAATAAGTAAATTTATTATAGACTATTTTTTAATATAAGTATATATTAATTGATGCTATTATGCATGTGGTAGACACATTCCCAATCATACCCCTTTAGGATTTAAAAGAGATAAAAAGAAATTAGTACCAGATCCACTTACAAAAGATATTGTTATTAGAATGTATGATTTATATTTAGAAGGTAAAAGTTATCAATCAATTTCTAATATCTATAATAAGGAAAAAGTGTTAGGTAAAACAAATTGGAAAGATTCTACTATTGGTAAGATAATGACAAATGAATTATATAAAGGTGATTATCTTCATGGTAAGAAAACAAAGAGTCCTACTTACTATGAGAATGTTGTAGAACCTATTGTATCTAAAGAAAAATGGGATAATTGTCAATATCAAAAGAAAAGGAATGCAAGACATTATGAAAGAACAGCCACTTATCTTTTTACAAACAAACTAAAATGTTCTACTTGTGGTCGCTTCTTAGGAGGATGTGCTACTACAAAACCTAACGGAAAGAAATATTATTACTATAAATGCAAAAAATGTAAAACAAACTACAAGGAAGAAGAAATAAAAAGTGGATTGTTAATTCAGCTATATGAACTAATTCAAAAGGATAACTTAATCAATAAATACTATACCCCTTTTATAAAATCAAAATTAGATAATAATACCGAAGAATTTACTAAAAAGATGAAAGAATTAGAAAAACAAAAAGATAGAATTAAAATGCTTATATGCAAGAAAAAAGATATAAAAAAAAATACAACTATGATATAATATTTATGACAAAGGGGGTTTTAAAATAAGCAAGATATCCTCAAATGCTGATGATTGCTTTGATTTAGCAAAAAAATTAAAGAAAAAAATGGGTAATAAAATTGAATTTCATGTAAGTATTTTTCAAAGCCAAATAAATGGTGCATATTTTTCTAATGGTGAAGATATTCACTACAATTTTTATGATGATGGCCTATTATTTTCTTGTAAGTTTTGTAAAGAAAATTTTTTAAGAATTGGGATTGGTTCATTTTGTACAAATGATAATTCTGTTGGTGAAAAATTGGCAGCTTTAAGTAGTTTTTATGAGGTATTGAGGGAACAATATGGAGAACCAACTGTATTTTATACAAAAAAAGATGATGAGAAAGGTACTTTTATATTACAATGGTCGTTTGTTAATAAAGAAGAAGATATTCAAAAATTTAGAAATGGAAATTATTTTGATGATGCCAAGGTAGATGAACTAATTGTGTTTGGTGAACCAAGAACACAAATGGATATTTATCAATTAAATGATACTACAAAAAAATGGATAGCAAAGCAAGTTGGTGTTCCTTTTGAATTGATTAGTTTGGTTGATGAAAATATTGAAGACTTTGTTAAATATAAGACTGGAAAAGAAATTGAGATTCCAAAGAGAGTAATTCCTGTAAGAGCATATCGCAAGAAAATCTCTTCAAGAACAAATCTTTGAAAAAAATAAAGAAATTAGTTAAAAAATTCTAATTTTTTTCTATTAAACAATTATTATTTTAATTTAAAATATGCTATTTTTAAAGTTCTAATGATAAAGTTATATTTAATTTATAAATATAGATTTTTTTTGTTCTAACTGTGTTCCAAAGATTTATGTCAAAACAGAAAAAAATTATGATTGCATTCAAATGAATACTTGTAGAACATTAATTCATAAAAAGTACTAAATTTATAATTTAATAGGAGATGAAATGATGGCAAGAATATTAAAAAGTAAAGAATTAAGAAATACAAGATTAGCGACTAATTATGGTGGTTGGATATATTGTGATAAATGTAATGAAAATATAGGGTATTTATGTTATTCGACTTATGATAAATTAGAATTAAAATATAAATGTAATTGTGGAAGTCAAGGTAGAGCAGTATTAGATTTTGAAGATAGTAAGAATGGTAAAGATAGTAATGAAGAATTAATTATTATAAAAAATAGATTTTGTTGTCCAAAAGATAATGAACCTTTAATTACAATATTAGATAAAAAAGTGATTAATTATGAAATTAAAATTACTTGTAAATCTTGTAATAATATTTATAAACAAGAAAAATAAAAATAAGAATAACTATAATGCAAAAATGTAAAATTAATGTATCGGTCCTAAAAAATAATTTTTATTTGATGGCTTAAAAATATATTGAAGAAATTTTAATTTTATGATATATTTTGTTGTAGCAAAAAAGAATAGGAGAATATAATGGAAAAAAAAGTATTTGAATTAAAAGATAATGAGCAATTATTTGCTGGTAAAGTTACTGGTGATTGTTGGAAAATGCCTAATTTGAGTATTAATAGACAAGTTTCTGGCAAATATTATTTTACTGATAAACGTATTGCATTTTTAGCATCTGGTCTAATTGGAGCAGAGTCTGTAAGTTGGGAAATTGAGATGAAAAATATTGATAAAATAAAAACGTGTATGACTCCACCTTTTTTTCCATTTGGAATTTTGATTACAATGAAAAATGGTGATAAGTATAAACTATCTATTTTAAAAAGAAAAAAATATTTCGATTGGATTTTAGAACATACATCTTAATTGTGATATTAGCGAACTTGATGAAAATTAAATAGTATTTATATAAGTTTAAATTTTTTATAATAAAAGAGAAAATATATAGACTATTGTGGATTTATTTTTATTACATTTTGGAAAATCATCTAGATTTTTTTTATTTTGTTTATAAACTGATATATTTTTGAGTTTATTTTTATAACTATTTGTTAATTTTTTCTATAAAAATTTAGTTATTGTGTGATAAGCCTTTATTTATAAGCGTATATATAATAAATTAAACATATTTTACTACTAATTTACTACTTTATAAATATGAATTTAAAAAATATAAATGCACATTACTTCAAATGAGCGCCAAAATATAGTACAATTATATTGAATGAAGTCAAGAATGTGAGATGTTAATTATGGAATTATGTTGTACTTATATAGAAACTGATAAATTTAATGAAGTTGTAGATTTTTATGAAAAAGTGTTTCAAATTAGAGGTAATGTTTATACAAAAAATAGATGGATAGAATTTGATTTTGGAAATAAACTATCTGTTTATAATCGACAATATGATGTCGAAACAATCAAAGAGAATATGAATAAAAATTATAACCAATCTTTTATAGAAAATTTTAAACAAAATAAAGAAAAAGCTATAAATAATATTATTACACTTAATTTTTATTCCCATAATTTAAAAAATGATTATGAAAGAATTAAAGCATTAAAAATATGCGAAGTATCAAATATTATGTATGTTAATATCACTGAACCATATTACTATTTCAATATATATGATCCTGAAGGAAATGTAATAGAAATATGTGGAGATACATTTGATGAACGAAATAGAAAAAATTGTTACTAATTTAAATGGATACAAAGAGATTACTTCTAATGTCAATAAAATTAACAAATTATTGCTAGAAAATAGCATTGATATTATAAAATTTTTCGATAATTTATTAAGTATAGAAAAAGAAGAAACTTTTATTTTAATGACATTAATAATTAAAAATCGAAAGTTGTATAACATAGAATATTTCAATTTTTATGAAAATTGGTTATATAGATATGTTGACACTTGGGGAAAATGTGATGCGTACTGTTATCGTGTTATTAATCCAATGATTCAGAAATATCCTGAATTATATACTAATATTATTAATTGGGCTAAATCTGAACTAGTATATGTTCGTCGTGCGTCACTAGTTTGTTTTATTATTTCAAAAAATGAATTTGAGGTTAAATATGATATTGATAAAATATTCGTATTATGCAATATGTCAAAAGAAGATAAACATATTCACATTCAAAAAGCGTTAGGATGGGTTTTAAAATATTCTTACTTAAGTTATCCAAAAGAAACAATAGAATACTTAAAGGATAATGTTACAATTTTAAGTAGAACAACTTTTAGGTATGCATTAGAAAAAATGTCAAAAGATTTAAAAGATAAAATGATGAAATTATAATTATT
>CANPJT010000009.1 GCA_947574255.1 uncultured Mycoplasmatota bacterium | reverse complement strand
TTTTCTGCTTTTACTTCTCTTATTATGTTTTTTAGTTGTTTTTGTGTTTCTTTATCGTCTTCTACTATTACTATTTTTATCATTATTCTCCCTCCGTTTACTATTTGCGATTATATCAGATTTTTTTCCCTTTTTACAGAGGTTTTAATAAAAAACAATCCAATCTTATTAATTGAATTGTTTTAAGACATATTATTTTTTTGAATTTCTGTTAGAATATATTTTGAATATTCTTCTTGATAAGTACATTGAATACCAAGTTCTTTATTTATTTTAAGGGCTAATTTAGGAATATTATCACTATTACCAAATAATATAATTTTTTTAGGTGTAAAAATACTATTTAAGAAGTGGACAATAATTTTAAACTCATTATTATTAAATATTAATTTATCTATTCTCAATACACAAATATCATTTTTTTTATAATAGTAAAAATCAAAATAATTGTCAGTAATATTAATAATACTTGTTGCTCTATTTATAGAAATTATATTCTTAATATTAATGAATTCTATTTTTCTAAAATAATCTAAAAATATTTCTCTATATTTGTTTTTTTGGATTTGATTAACCTTATCATTAATTATTAATTGTAGTTTATATCCGAATATAGGTATTTTTATTTTATTTTTTCTAATAAATTGATTAAAACTAAAATAAAATTTTTGTTCATTAGTTATTTCATCTTGACTTAATTCATCAAATTTTTCTTCATAAATTTTATTACTTTTATCATCTAATAAATATAGACAATTATCATTTATGAAAATTTTATATCTTACTTTATTCATATTATCACCCTAGGCTTTGATATTTTTCTTTAGTTTTTTCTCCTCCTTTTATATGTCTTGTGAGTAAGTGTTCATCTAAAATAATCCTAATTTTTTCTGCTAATTTGGGAGAAATATAGTATAATCGATCACTTATATCTTTATGAACTGTACTTTTACTAACACTAAATTTTTTAGCAACATTTCTTAATGTTTCCTTAGTTGCCAATATGTATTTTGCTTCATTTTTAACTCTATTAATTATTTTTTTATCCATTATTAAACAACCCCTTGATAAAATATATTTATTCTTGGGGTTGTCTATTCTTAATTTAATTCATTCATATCTAACTTGAAAAATTGTTCAGGATTCATAACTTGTCCATCATTGTTAACTTCGAATAATAAAGAATTGTTTTCAGAACAAAATTTATTATTGTTACTTTTTCCAATTACTTGTCCCTGTGTTATTTGATCATTAACTTTTAAATTTATATCCTTTAGTCCATAATAAATGGTTGTTATATTATTATCATGTGAAACATATACAACTGTATTAAGTATTTCATCTTGTTTAATATCAATAATTGTTCCATCTAATACTGCAACACAATCAAATTCCTCAGCACTTGAATATATTATTCCACTATTTTGAAGATATGTATCTTCATAATAAATTAAAGAATTTTGTTGTTCTTCATTTGTTGCATCTTTTTCATAAAAAGATTTATTTACAGCAACTTTATCACTTGTAAAAGGTTTAATTATTTTTAAATCCTCTGTATTTACAACTGGCGTTATTGAATCTATAACAGCATTCATTACATATGTTTGATCTGGTCCATTTGTAGTTTTTAAATCTTTAGTCATTAGCATTATTGATATTGTTATTATACTAATAGTCACCATGAATATTGTTGGTTTTACAAATTTTTTTAACTTTCTTTTAGTCATTGACTCACCTTCCTATTAGTAAGTTTTAACTAAAATTAAAGTTTTATACCATTTTATTTATTGTTATATCATTATAGTAATAGTTTAGTATATCTTTATATGTCGCACCTTCTTTAGCCATGCCATTAGCACCATATTGACTCATTCCCACACCATGACCATATCCTTTGGTTGTGATAATTATATCATTTTCAGTTAATTCAATTTCGAAATCTGTTGAACGAAGGTCTAGAGCTTTACGGATATCTGTCCCCAAAAAAGTTTGATTATTTATTATCAAAGATTTTACTCGATTTCCTTCGCTTTTTTCAATCTGATCAATACTTATTATGTTACAATTGTTTAATGTTAATTTCTCACAAAATTTAGTTTTAGATATTTGAGTTTTTACAAGAAAGTTTTTTAACTCTTCGTTATCCCATTTAGAAGTTACTGATGTTATATAAGGAAGGGTTTCATTAAAAACAGTAGCAGAATTTTCAGTCATTCCATTACTCATTGAAAAATAAAAGGCTTCTATTATTTCATTGTTATAAAGTAATACTTCGTCTTTTGTTTCTTCAACTGCGACTTTTATTTTATCATAATATTTATTAAAATCATTTTGCCATTTTTTTTGCATTTCTGCCTCATTAATATAAGATTGATCAGTTACAGTTGTTAAAATATTGTAGTCTTGATTTTTAGTATGTTCTATTTTATATAACGCATATGTTCTAGCGGCAACGGCTTGAGCTTTTAATGCTTCTATTTCAAATGAAGCTGGCATTTCAGCGGCAAGTACTCCGATAAGATATTCATCTATATTTAGATTTTTAATATTATTATCTTCATCTTTAATTTTTATATTTTTTTCATCAGAAAAAAAGTGATTCGATTTTTTTTTTGAATCTATCACTACTAATTGAACGAAACTTAAAATTACTACTATTATTAATAGAATTTTATTTTTCATATTATTCTCCTTATATTATGGCACTCACTTCTAAAAAATCAACAATAAAATTAGTTAGCAAATATGCAAAGGCAAAAGCAAATATAATTGCTAATAGTCTACTTTCAATAATTTTATTATTTTTAATTATGGCATTAAAGTTTAAACCACTTAAAGCAAATAAACATAACATTATATTAAATACATACAATAATAGTTTATAATTCATTATATTCGCCATTTTCATATTTTATGATTTTATTTACTCTTCTTTGATGACGTTCATCACTTATTACTTCAGCATTAAGAAAAGCATCGATGTAGTTTTTTAAATTATTAATACCTTCTGTATAATTAAAGGTCATAACATTAGCTCCATTGTCATTTCTACATAAAATAGCATCTTCTATAGAATTAATTTTAGCACATCTAATTCCTTTAACCTTATTAGCTGCTATAGACATTCCTATTCCTGTTCTGCATACAAGAATTCCTACTTCAGCATCTTTATTCACAACACTTTTACATACTTTAAATGCAAAATCAGGGTAATCGTCAGTAGGAGTATTTTCTGTACTACAGTCTATTATTTTATAATTTTTACTTTCTAAATATTGTATTATTTCTTTTTTATACTCTATACCACGATGATCACTTGCTATTGCTATTGTCATTATCTATTTTCCTTTCTTCAATTTTTTTAAATAACGGTAATAAACCAATATTTGAATCACGATGAGGTGGAAGTTGGTATAAATCATGCCCTGGATATTCATTAGCTTCAATGAAAAAACATTCATCTTTCCCAACACATACATCCCATCCAATATAACCTATTTCTGGAATTTCTAAAGATGCTTCTTCACATAAGTCTTTAATTTTTTTCCATTTAGGTATAGTAATTCCTAAAATAGGTTTATTACTTAAAGGGTGTTTATTGTATAAATTTTTTTTCTTATCAATTGCAGGATAATTAATTTTACCAGATTCAATATCTATTGGAGCTACTAATCCTTCATGATTAAAGTTATCAACATTATTATAATTATTACCTATTCTTAGAAAAGCTACTACAACATTACCAAGCAAAGTTATTACTCTTATTGTATTGATTGAAGATGGATGTAAATCATTTATTCTTTTGCATTGCGTTGCTACTTCTTCAACTAAAATTTGATGATTATTTACTAATTCTTGATATAATTTTTTTATAACTACATCATTGGTATTTATTAGCTCCACACCTTTTCCACAAGAAGCACTAACTGGCTTAACTATTATTTCATTATGCTTTTTACAAAAATTTCTGAATTCAGTTATATTTTTACCATTTAACTCTAACCATTCCCGATTTAAATATTTATTAAAAATTTTATTAAATTCTAACTTATTATTAAAATATTTCATATATTTGGAATTATTATATTTTTTGATAAATTCATTATTTATTCCTCTTGTTATTATAGTTTTTCTTTCAAATTTATCCATTTTATACATTTCAAATAAATTATAATCTATATATCCTGCTTGATACTTTATTCCACAATAAATTATATCAAAAAAAATAGTAATTTTGCTTTTATGATTCTTATTTTTAATTTCTTTAATTGTTAAAAAAAAGTTTTTATAATTCATTCTTAATACTCTTTTAAATAAATATTTAATTTTATTCATACTTCCTCACACTTATATTTTATCAAACTAATTGATTAAAATCTATATTTATAACAAAATAAAAACTGCTAAGCAGCTTTATTATTATCTTTTAAACCGTATTTACGATTAAACTTTTCAATATTTCCAGTTCTTTTTGCACTTCCTTGTTTACCCGTATAAAAAGGATGACATTCACTACAAATTTCAACTTCGATATTGTTCTTAGTAGATTTAGTTTTAAATGATGCTCCACAAGCACATTTAATTATAGTTTCTTTCATTTCTGGATGAATATTAGCTTTCATTAATACACTCCTTTCGCCATACCCAAATCCTGGGCATAGTAATTTCTTTTTCTTTAGTATTATAACACATTTAAAATAATAAGCAATAAATACTTTTAGATTAAGCTATTTTTAAATGTGTAAGTTGTATTTGATTCAATTTTTTCTTTTATTTTATTATAAATATATTCATGCCCTCGATAATTCATATAATAATTATTTTTTCTGGGAAAGAATTCACCATAATTTGTAATATCTTCTATATCAATATATTCTATTCTATAGTTTTCACTTATTTTTTTTAATTCTGTGTTTATTTTGGAAATTTTACTTAGATTAATTTTGTTACTACTATATAAACTTATTAAATAGATTTGTTTATCATTAAGATTGCATATAATTTTTATTAATTCTTCAATTTTTTTTAAATAGCCATTTATTTTTGTAGATCCTAGATTATTTTTAGAAGTGTAATTATTTAATTCGTCCATTCCAAGGGATATTGTTATTATATCAGCTTCTTTTATTGCTTGCTTTATTTTAATTTTTTGTTCAATATTGGAAATATTATTCTTAATTTTATTTAATAAACTTGTGACCGTTTCGTCAGTTTCATTAAATGATTTATAGTAATTGTCTAATCTTTTTTCTTCATTTAAATATTCAATTAAATAATCATTAAAATCATAGCCTTCTACATGATAAGTAGTCATCCCTGTGGAAATACCATCCCCTAAAGATAAATAGTTTATTTTATTATCATCTATATTAAAATAAATTATTGAAGTTATAATTGTTCCTAGAATGAGAATAGTAAATATTTTAATTTTCATAATATCCTCCAAAAAAAAAATAGTATTTTTATACTATTTTATTTCTTCAATACGAATATTAGCACCTACTGATGATAGTTTTTTGACAATTTTTTCATAACCTCTTAAAATATATTCAACATTAGTAATTGTTGTTTCTTCTTTTGATGTTAGTGCGGCTAAGAAAAGAGTTGCTCCAGCTCTTAAATCACTTGCTTCAACTTCGGTACCTTTAAATTCTATTGGACCAGTTATTTTTTCAATATTATTTTTTATTTCAATATTTGCTCCCATTTTTTTTAAATATTCAACATGCCCCATACGATGATGATAAATTGTTTCTTCAATATATGATACTCCATTTGCCTTTGAAAGTAAAACACTTATTGGTTGTGCTAAGTCCGTAGGAAATCCAGGATAAACAGCTGTTTTTATTTTGACTGGTTTCATTTTTTTGGCTTGATTAAGTAAAATTTCATTTTCAGTTATTTTATAATCAACTTGCATTTCTTTTAAAATTTTTAAAAGAGAATCTAAGTATTGCATATTTACATTAGTTATTTTTAAATTATCTCCCATTAAAGCACCAGCAATTATATAAGTTCCTGCTTCTATACGATCTGGTATTACATCAATTTTAGATGAACCTAATTTTTTGACTCCAATGATTTCTATACATTCACTTCCAGCTCCTTTTATTTTTGCACCCATTTTATTTAAAAAATCAGCAACATTTACTATTTCTGGCTCTTTGGCAGCGTTATTAATTATAGTCTTTCCATTTGCTTTTGTGGCAGCAAGCATTATATTTATTGTTGCTCCAACACTTGCAAATGGTAAATCTATCTCAGAGCCATGTAATTTTTCAGCATCCATAATTATTTTTTCATCTTTCGTAGTGATTATTTTTACTCCTAATTTTTCAAATCCTTTTAAATGATAATCAATTTGACGAGCCCCAAAATTACATCCTCCTGGAAAGAAGATTTCAACATGCTTAAATTTAGCAAGTAATGCTCCCATAAAGTAATATGATGCTCTTAATTTTTTGGAAAGATTTTCTGGAATTACAGCATTTTTTAGTTTACTCGAGTCTATTTCTAATTTATCATTAGTTCTAATAATTTTTCCATTTAAAAGATTTATTATTTCTTCTAGTACATCTATATCTGTAATATTAGGAATATTTTTAATAACCGTTTTCTCATCTGATAAAATAGCAGCAGGTAATAGAGCAACTGCACTATTTTTTGCACCATTTATTGGAATAGTACCTGATAATTTCATATTTCCTTCAATAATCATTTTTTTCAATTTATCACTTTCTTTCATTTTTATTTAAATATATAATTTCCTACTTGTCAATTATTTACAAAGATGATGTAGTCCTATAATAATTAATAATATTGCCCCAAAAGCAGTAGTATATTTACCAAGAAGTTTATTAGCATATTTACCAATTAATAAGCCGAGATATGTAAAACAAAAACTTGTTAATGAAAAAATCATTACCGTAGGTATCATATTGTTAGTAATTGCTTGAAGACCTAGACCAGTTGAAAAAGAGTCTATTGATACACCAAAAGCAAATAAAAACATGTTTAATACTTTTAAATTTATCAATTTTTCTTCTTGTTTTAACAAATCTATTAACATAGTTATTGATAAATATATTAAAATAATACCTAATAAAAAATTACTATTTATAGTAAATAAAGTTATAAGTTTATCACCAACAAAGTTACCTATTAAAGGCATTAAAAAGTGCATAATTCCTACAATTATTGAAAATAAAAACATTTTCTTTTTAGGTAGATTACATGTTCCTATTCCCAAAGAAAGTGAAAAAGTATCCATACTTAATGCTATTGCTATTATTAATATTGTAATGATTTCTTTCATAAAAAATCCTCCTAGTTAATAATACTAGAAGAATTTAAATAAATTACATGTATTTATTAAAAATGTCTTTAACAAAAAACTTATAATCTACATCTTTCATATTATTTTCTTCATCCTCCATTAAACATAAAGGAGGAAACATTAGACACCACCAATTATCTCCTTTTCCTGATCCTAATGTGACTACTAATGATTCATAATATCCCTCTTCATATGTTACTCCTTTATATTTTTTTTCAGGAAAATAATTGTTACCATAATTAATATCATATGATACATTATAATTGTTTATCATTTCTTTTATTTGTGGAATACTTTTATTCAAAGCATTTTTGGCTTCTTTTTTATCTTTTATATATAATAAGTCTTTTTTTACAATATTTTCTACATTATTTTTTATTTCAACTTTGGTTGCTTGGTCTTCAAAGTTATTACTATTAGCTATTACTCGAAAGCGTATTGCATCTTCTGGAATTATGAATTCTTCTTCCTCTTTATTTATAAAAACTATTGTTAAAAAAAATAAGACTATAATTACTTTTTTCATTTTATCACCTAAGTAATTATGTCTCAATTTTTTTATTTTTATTCAATTTTTTTATTTTTCATTTAAAATTGCATGCATATTTGCTTGTTTATTATGTTCTATTGGAACCCATTTCAAGTCTTTTTTAAATAAACAAATCGCATTAATAGGAATCCAAGAAATTAAAAATAATGTAAATAAGAAAACTCCATGTAAACTTTCATATAAATCTCTTTCATAATAGATAATAACAAACATATTGATTATCACACCAGATAAATACCCTATCATAAAGCAGATATATCCTAATGAAAAAAAGTATGAGAAAATATCATTTAATTCGACACCAAACATGTAGAAAAGGGATAAAACAATAGTTAAAATAAGAGATAATATTTGAAAGTATGGGGCAGCAGTAAAAAGTAATTTATCAATAGCAGAAAAATCTCTATCTTTTATAAATTTTTTAAATAATTCTTTACGATATAAACGATTACATTCTATTATACCTTTACTCCAACGACTACGTTGATGCCATGAATCAATAAACTTTATTGGTTGTTCATCATAAGTAACAGCATCTTCTATATAAGCTACTTTAATGTTACGAAGAACACATATTATAGATAACTCTATATCTTCTGTTACTGTTTTTGGATCAAATCCACTATCTATAACGTTTTTTTCGACCATAAATCCTGTGCCATTTATTGCTGCTGCAGCATCTATTTTCATTCTTGATTTATTGAAGAAGAAATTTTGAATATAATAAAAGAGAGAATAACTTGCACTTAACCAATTATCAGATAAATTTTTACTATCTTTTCTTCCCTGTGCAACTTTATATCCAGATAAATATGTATCATTCATAATTTTTAAAAAATCAGGATGAACAACATTATCAGCGTCAAATATTATATAAGCATCATAATCTTTATTTTTTAGACGTTTAAAAGCAAATTTTAAAACATCACCTTTACATTTTACAGGAGTATTAACATTTATTATTTTTGATCCAAATTTTCTAGCTACATCCTTAGTATTATCTGTACAATTATTAACAATGGAATATATATCATAAAGATTAGTTGGATAATTTTGCTCATTTAAGCTTTTTATTAAGTCACCAATTACTTTTTCTTCATTTCGAGCAGCAATTAATATAGCAAATTTAGTTTTTTCTTTATGTTTTTTTATACGCGGTTCGACATTTTTAAAGGCAAATAAACTTGTTATTATAAAATATACCCCATATAAAAGAGTGATTATAAATAGAATATAGTAAATTAGTTGAATCATTTTTTTACTCCTTTATTAACAGCATTTTATTAATTTTATGTGACTATTAAGTGACTTTATACTTATTAAATCTAATATTATTTTATATACGATATTAAATAATTGTCAAGTAAAAATAAAAATAAGTCGATAATTGACTTAGATTTAGCTATTTTCTATAAATATATAACGATTTTTACTAGTTAAGTCTTTCTCAATGCTTATGGTAGCTTCAGGAAATTTTTCTTTGGCCATTTTTTCTATTTCTTTTCCTTGATTCATCCCTATTTCAAAAGCAATTATTTTTGGTTTATTCTTGATTATTTTTAATATTCTTTCATAAAATTCTAAACCACCTTTATTGGCAAATATTGCATTTTGTGGCTCATATTTAATTGCTATATCAACAGGTTCATTGAAATCTACATAAGGAGGATTAGATATTATAATGTCAAAATCATTGTCTAATTCTTCTTTTAAAATATTTTTTTCTTTAAAAAATATATTTACATTATTATTTATTGCATTTTTTTTTGCAACTTCTAGTGCAGAGAAAGATATATCTATTGCTTCAAAATATTGATTATTTTTTTTAGCCAAACTAATAATTATACATCCACTACCTGTACCAATATCTAAAATCTTTAACGTATTTTGAGAAAATATTTTTAATTTTTTATTTATTTTTTCAACAAAGTATTCTGTTTCAAATCTTGGTATTAAAACATTTTCATTAACTTCAATTATAGAATCACAAAATTCAACATTTCCAATTAAATATTGAACTGGATATTTACTTTCTAATTTTTTTATAATTTCTTTTAAATTATTAGGATATAGTTCATTTAATATTTTCCAGTCTACATCAGTTATATTATCTGGTTTTATTTTTATTACCTCCATTTAAAAAACAGGCTTTTATTCTCCTGCTAGTTTTCTTTTTAAATCTTCTGTTATTAAAGCATCAATAATTGACTCTAATTCACCATTCATTACTCGATCTAAATTCATAACGGAAAAACCAATACGATGATCTGTAACTCGATTTTGAGGATAATTATATGTTCTAATTTTTTCAGAACGATCGCCAGATCCTATTTTACTTTTACGAATAGAACCTTCAGAAAGCTCCTTTTCTTGTTGTAAGTTATCATATATTTTTATCTTTAATAATTTCATTGCTTTATCTTTATTTTTTAATTGACTTCTTTCATTTTGACATGTCACTACAGTATTAGTTGGAAGATGAGTTATTCTTACTGCTGAGTTCGAGGTATTAACTGATTGGCCTCCTGCTCCACTTGAATGATATACATCTATTTTTAAATCACTTTCTTTAATATCTATATCAATATCATCAATTTCTGGCATAACTAAAACTGTTGCTGTTGAAGTATGAATTCTTCCTTGAGTTTCAGTTTGAGGAACTCTTTGAACTCGATGTGCTCCACTTTCATATTTCATTTTACTATAAACATTATCACCTTTAATAGTACATTCAACTTGAGAAAATCCTCCACTTGTACCTTCTAACTGATGATCTATTTCAATTTTCCAACCATTTTTCTCAGCATAATAAGTATACATACGGAGTAAATCTCCCGCAAAAATATTAGCCTCATCACCACCTGCGGCACCACGAATTTCCATAATTATATTTTTACCATCATTTTCATCTTTAGGAATTAGCATAATTTCTAACTCACTATTAATTTTTGTAATTTTTTCTGTATTTTCAGTTATTTCTAATTCAGCCATCTCTTTAAATTCTGGATCATTTAATAATTCTTTGGCTTCAAGAATAGCTTTTTGACACAAAAGAAGTTCTTCATATTTATCAACAATTTCTTTTAAATCACTTTGTTCTTTAGATAATGATTTTACTTTTTTAAAATCATTCATTACTTCTGGCTTCATTAGTTCTTTAGAAACTTCTTGATATCTGGCCTTTATACTTTCTAATTTTTCTTCCATTACTTATCCTCTTCTTATTTTAGAAACTAGATTCTTCTTCATCTTCATCAATTATTACTAAATCTTTTAAATCATCATTATCATCATCTTGTTCTTCATCAAAAAATATTTCTTCTTCTTTTTCTTCATCTGAATCATCTATTTCTTCTATACTAATATCTTCTTCATCTTCTTCTATCACAATATTTTGAGCATGTCTTTCTTTTAAATCCCAACTGCCATCATCTAACATGATAAAACGTTTATCAAGGGTAAGCATTTCAAAGAAGTCTCCTATTTTTTCTTCAATTGTTGATTCTGGTAAATTAATTAAATTACCAATTTCTTTAAATAAATCAATTATTTTCATTTGTCCTTTATTATCTGATAATAAAGCAAATGCTAAATCGTCATAAGACATTAATTCTAATTCTTCTTGACTCATTTTTTTTAAATTCATAAAAATATCCTCCTACATTTTTGATGGAATTTCAATCACTAATATATCTAATAATTCTTTAATTATACTTATAGTTAGATTTAATAGTGTTATCCAATCTTTTTTTATATTTATATCTTTTAGATTATTTATATGATTATTTTCATAAAATGCATTCATTAAAACACAAATTTCATATAAATAATTTGCTATTATTGATGGCATTCTTATTTTAAATGCGTAATTTAGGATTTCATCTAGTTCTAATAATTTCATTCTTAAATTACGATCGTGACCATTATATATTGTTTTGCTTAAGTTGTCTACATATGTTTGATTATTTTTAATTATTTTTTTTGTTCTTAAATAAGTATATAAAATATATGGTCCTGTTTTTCCTAAAGAAGAAGAAAATTTATTAATATCAAAAATATATCCTTTTTCTCGATTGTTTTGTAAATCTGCGAATTTGATAATTGAATTAACTATTTTTTCTAGGTCTTCTTCAGAGTAATTTTCTTTAGTATTATTATTTAAATAAATTTCTTTAGTATCTTTAAATAATTCTTCTAATTTTGGTGTATTTCCTGCTCTAGTTTTAAATGGTTTTCCGTCTTTTCCATTAATAGTTCCCAACCCTAAAAATTCTAGTTCAATATTTTTTGTTTTTTCTAATTTTTTACTTACACGAAAAAATTGAGTGAAATGAAGATTTTGACGACTATCAACAACATATAAAATCTTATTTGGATTATAATCAATTTTTCTTTGATAAATTGTTGCTAAATCAGTTGTACTATAAAGATATCCATTATCACTTTTTTGATATATTAAAGGTGGTATTTCTATTTTATCGTCATTTTCTTTAACTGAAATTATTTTGGCACCTTCACTATCTATTAATAAATTTTGATTTATTAACTCTTCAGTCAATTCAGGTATATACTTATAAGCATCTGATTCTCCTAACCATAAGTCAAAAGAAACTCCTAGATAATCATATATTTTTTTTATATCCTGTTTAGAAATTTCTAATATTTTTTTAAAATAATTTTGATATAAATCGTTACCATCTTGTAATTCTTTGGTTATTTCAGCACATTTTGCCTTTATTTCTTTATTTTCTTTACATAAACTACTAATTTTTGGATATATAATTGTTAAAATTTCTAATGTAATTTTATCTGGTGTAACATTTTGTTCAGTTAATCCATAAATAACTTGACCCATTTGTAAGCCATAATCCCCTAAATGAACATCAGAGATTACTGCTTGGTTCATATATTTTAAAAGACGTTTAATTGATTCGCCAACTATAGCTGGTCTTAAATGACCAACATGAAGAGGTTTGGCAACATTAGCGCCTCCGTAATCTATAATTATTGTTTCTTTTTCTGGTAATGTTATATTAAATTTTGGCGAAGATATCATTTGGTTTAATAATTCATTTATATATTCATCGGATAATGTAAAATTGATAAATCCTGGTTGAACACATTCAACTTTAGAAAACTTTTCTAAAGAGCTGGGTATTTTTTTTAATTCTTCTACAATACTACAACCTATTTCGTAAGGATTTTGATGAAGTTTTTTGGCTAATTCAAACATTCCATCATATTGATAGTCACATAAATCAGGTCGATTAGATATTTTTAATTGAGTATTTATATCTTCAGAAGAATTTAATAATTCTTTGATTATTTGATTTAATTCCTTATTCATTTATTTCACTCTTTTCTATAACAAGTTTATTTTTAGCATCATCTGATTCAATGACATATTCAAATATTATTTGATTTGATTGAATTTGCAAATTACAAAAATCAACTATTATATCTATAAATAATTCTTCTTTTTTTAAATGAAGACTACAGGTATTGTTTTTTATGTCTATTTTAAAAAGATATTGATCATTTTCTCTGATAAATTGTTTATTTTTAAGATCTAAAATTGTATCATGATCTAATAAATTAAATCTGAAAATATTATTATCAGAAGATAAATTTTTATAACTATTTTCATGAATTATTTTATCATTTTTAGAAAAAATTAAAGAGTATTTTTGAGATTTCACTATAACACCTCTTTTTTTCTAGGACATTATATCATAAAGATATTTGTTTTGCACTCCTAAATCTATTTATTAGAAAAAACAGTCAAATCTAAAAATTACTACTTATGATAAAATAGTAGTAATTATTTCATTTAATATTTTTTCTTTTTCTTTATTTTTTATATTTAAATTATCTATTTCTTTTTCAAGTTTTTCTATAGCTTTTTCTAAATTATTATTCAGATTATCTATTTCTTTTATTATTTCATCTTTTTCTTTATTTTTGTCTAACAATAGTATCACCGCATTGTATTAAATTTAAAGACTCAATTACTTTAGCAATTTCTAAATCTAAATATTCTTCTCTTTTGATTAATTCTTGTTTTTCATTTAATAATTCTTGATATTTGCTAACTAATTCTTCTTTTTTCTTGATTGTTTCTTTTAAAATTTTATTTTTTTCATCAGCATTTGATATTAACTCATTACTTTGTTCTTTTTTCATTTCATTTATAAATTTATATCCTAATCCATGAACTTTTCCTATTATTTCTTCAACACTTAAATTCCCTAAAGATGGTATATTATATAAACTGTTTGAATCAAATTCATTTGTTGAATACTGTAATAAATCTTCTAAAGTGTGAATCTCTTTAGTTCTTTTTAAAGCACAATATGCACCAGTTGGTAAATTTAATTGCTCAATTAAAATATTTTTAGGGTTTTCTTCCTTTTGGATTTCTATTTCATCCATAAATTTATATCCTAATTCATGCACTCGATCTATTATTTTTTTTACTTTTATTTCACCCAAAAACGATAGTTTATATAAACTATTCTTGTATTCTTTATTTGTTATTGAATAGTCTAATAAATCTTTCAAAGTATGAATATTAGCTCTAATTAGTAATCGATATATTTGAATGGAAAATAATAAATCTTCTAGGGGTATGTTTTCTGGATTTTTCTCACTAGTAATTTCTTTTTCATCAAAGAAGCTATAATCTAACTTGTGTATTTTATCTATTATTTCCTTTATAGATATTTTACCCATACCTTTAATTCTATATAAACTATTTGAATGATTTATATTTGATGAATATTGTAATAAATCTTCTAATGTTTCAATATTTGCTTTTTCTAAAATTTTATTTGTTCTGGTGCTTAAATTTAACTCTTTAATAAATATTTTTTCCATTATATTTTTTCTCCTTAGATTTCCTTATTAAACATTAAATAACTAAATTAGTCAATATTATTAGTTTTTTTAATAAAAAATTTATTTTATAACATAATAAAAAAAGGTGAACCTTTTTATGAAAAAATTGCTTTTTTTTACTAAATCAACTATATTTTTATTTTTTATCTTCCTTATATGTTTAACTGGACTTTATACTTATGCTTATTTTAGTCCTAAATTAGAACTTACTAATATTGGACAGATGTATATGTATGATATGGAAGATAATTTAGTTTATCAAGGAAGCGGTTCTAGTGAATGGACTAATTTAGATGATATATCAGAAAATCTAATTAATGCAGTAATTAGTGTTGAGGATAAAAATTTTTATAATCATCAAGGATTTGATTATTTAAGAATTGCTAAAGCAATGGCTTTAAATATTAAAAGTAAAGCAATTGTTCAAGGAGCTTCAACTATCAGTCAGCAATATATTAAAAATATGTATTTAGATTTTGATAAAACATGGTCTCGTAAATTAGAGGAAGCGTTTTTAACTCTAGAATTAGAAGTACATTATGATAAGGATGAGATATTAGAAGGATATTTAAATACTATAAATTTTGGAGCAGGAAATTATGGGATTATGAATGCTAGTAATTATTATTTTAATAAAGATGCTAAAGATTTAACACTTGAAGAAGCAATTATACTTGCTGGAATTCCAAAAAATCCAAGTAAATATAATCCTGTCACCCATTATGATGAATGTATTAAAAGAGCTAAAACTGTTGCAGGAGCAATGTTAAAAAATAAAGTCATTGATACAGATACTTATAATAATCTTTTTAAAGAAAAAATTACAATACATGGAGCACGTGATGAAAATAATCTACAAATGCTTATGTATTATCAAGATGCAGTTTTACATGAATTAGAGAATATTAAAGGAATTCCCACTTCTCTATTAGATTCGGGAAGTCTTAAAATTTACACTAATTTAGATCTTGATAGTCAAAGTAAACTTGAAGAATCTGTTTCTAATAATATAAGTGATGAAAATCTACAAGTTGCTAGTGTACTAATAGATCCTGATACTGGTGCAATTAGAGCTTTAACTGGTGGTAGAAATTATATTGATAGTCAATTTAATCGAGCAATTAGTTCAAAAAGACAAGTTGGATCAACAATGAAACCATTTTTGTATTATGCAGCTTTAGAAAATGGGATGACAAGTTCTTCTAAATTTTTTAGTGAACAAACTAATTTTGTTTTTGCAAATAATAAAATTTATAGTCCTGCAAATTATAATGATGTTTATGCTAACAAAGATATTACAATGGCAGCAGCTCTTGCTTATTCAGATAATATATATGCTGTTAAAACTCATTTATTTTTAGGTGAGGAAAAATTAGTTGATTCTGCTCGTATTGCTGGAATTACTGGAGATTTAAAAGCTAATCCTTCTTTGGCGCTTGGAACTAGTGAATTAAATATGCTTGATTTTGCACAAGGATATACTACTTTAGCTAGCGGCGGATATCAAACAGATAATTTTTTTATTAGAAAAGTGGAAGATTTAGAAGGAAATATTTTGTATGAACATAAAAATCAAAAAAAACTAGTTTTAAACTCCAATTATGTTTATATCTTAAATGAAATGTTAACCAATACTAGTAATGCAAAATTTCAAAGCTATACTACTCCTACTGCTTTATCTATTTCTAAAAAAATGAGTAAAAGATATGCTTTAAAGACTGGAACTACTAATACCGATTATTGGACAGTTGGATATAATAAAGATGCTCTTTTCATGGTTTGGTTAGGTTATGATGATGCTAAAGATTTAAATTCTGATGCTAGTAAATGGGCTAAAAATATATGGGTTGAAACAATTGAAAACTATTTAAAAGATGAAGAAGAACATTGGTATGAAACTCCTCCAAATATTATAGGAGTTTTAGAAGATCCAGTTACGGGTGAAAAAGCAACCAACAATAATGCTTCAATATTTTATTATGTAAAAGGAAGTGAAGGAAATTCTAATTCAATTGAAGTAAGTAAAGAAGAATAAAAAAGCAAAACTTTATATTTCTGTTTTGCTTAATTTTTTTTAATTTTTATTGTTATATGATATAAATCTTCTAAATCAGCTTCTTCGGCTTCTATTTCACAGCCTTTTTTATTTAGACTTTCAATTGTATTTCTAATTGTATTAATTTGACTTTTTAAATCTGTTCCTGAAGCTTCTTCTTGTTTTTCTTCATAATCAGGCTCTAGTTTAATGACACTATCCATAGGATCAATAATCATTTCTTCATTAATTGGTTTAATTTCTTCAATAATATTATTATCGTTGTTATTTTCAATTGTTGATTCACTTTCAATTGATGAATTATTGAAGAAAGTTGAGGAAAATGGTGCTAATTCTTCTTCATTTATTTGATTTTCTTGCAAGTTATTTAATTCTAAATTTTCATTTTCATTAACTATATTTAATGGAACAATATTTTGTTCATCTAAGCTATCTAAATCATCTAATATTTCAACTTCATTTAATATTGTATCATCTGGTTTTGTTACTACAGATTCATTTATAATATTTTGTTCAAGTGGAATAAATGTATTAAAGATTTCTTCTGTATCGCCAATATCCATATTAGCTTCTTCATCTTCTAAAAAGTTAAAAAATTTGTTTGGAACTTGATTAGTATTTTTTGTTTCTGTTTTAAAAGGTTCAATTTTTGGTTCTTCCTTTTTTTCCATATTATTTGGCATAAGCATACTAGTCACATCATGAGGGGTACGAAATGAATTTATATCTTCAGCATTATTTAAAATTGTATCTATATCTGGATTTATATTAACCAAAGGGATACTGCTATCATCTTCATTAGCACTTTCTTTTTCTTTTATTTTTTTTAATTCTATATCTAATTGGCGTACAGTCATTCTTTCATTAATAATCCTTTTTAACCATTTTTTTTGTTCATTACTATCTTCTAATCCTAATAAAGCACGAGCATGACGTTCAGAAATTTTTTCATTTAATAAAGCATCTTGAACTTCTGAGTCTAAATTTAATAATCTTAGTTTATTTGCTATAGCCGATTGTGAAACACCCATTTTATTTGCTAATTGTTCTTGAGTTAAGTATCCTCTATCTAATAAATTTTTATATGATTTAGCTTCTTCAATTGCTGTTAAATTTCTTCTTTGAATATTTTCAACTAGAGCAACTTCAGCACTTTTATTATCGTCAATATCTGATATTATAACTGGAACTTTTGCAAGGCCTGCCTGAGTAGCTGCTTTATAACGACGCTCTCCAGCAATTATTTCGTATTTATCTCCCAATTTTCTAACTACTAATGGTTGAATTATTCCATGTTGTTTAATTGATTCTGTAAGTTCACTCAAGCCTTCTTCATTAAATGTTAATCTTGGTTGAAATCTATTGGGAATAATATCCTCAATAGGTATTTCTTGAATACTCTTTTCTATATTCATACTAATCAGCCCCTTTTAGTCTATTATTAATATACATTATATATCTTATTTTTTCAATGGTTTTTTAAGAATTTTATCATAACTTCGTGGATATATTAAATCAGTTTTTTTGATATGTTTAATAACTAAAATAGTTCTTTTACTATTTTCAATTGGTAAAGTCAGTTCTTCTCTACTTATTAATTCTCCTCCTAAAATGTGTAAAGTAGTAAGACTTTTATTATACTCATCTTCAATACTTGATTTTAAAGGTATAAATAGGCCGTTAAGTTTTAAAGCGGGGATTGATAATTCAAGTAATATTCTTAAATCAGCTACTGCCCTTGATGTTACGATATCAAATTGTTCTAAATTATTTTTTACATAATCTTCAGCACGCATGTTTATAAATTCAACATTTTTTATATTTAATAATGAATTTAAATATTGTAAAAATTTTATTTTTTTATTATTAGAATCTAATAAAGTAAATTGACAATCTGGATTTATGATGGCTAGTACCATACCAGGGAAACCTGCTCCTGTACCTATATCTAAGATTTTATTTTTACCTGAAATATATTTTTGAATTGTTAAAGAATCGTAAAAATGTTTTAAATATATTCCTTCTTCATTTTTAATTGCTGTTAAGTTAGTATGAGAATTATATTCAATTAATATATTTTTATAAATTTCTAATTTTTCTATTTGTTCTTGAGTTAGATATATATTTATTTTTTTTAATTTTTCACAAAATAATTCTTTATTCATTTTTATTATATTCCTTTTTTAAATAAACTGCTAATATCGAAAGATCAGATGGATTTACTCCACTAATTCGAGCTGCTTGCCCAATAGAAATTGGACGAATTTTTTCTAATTTTACTCTAGCTTCACTTGCTAAATTTTTTATTTTTTGGTAATCAACATCTTTAGGAATTTGTTTTTCTTCTAATTTTAACATTTTATCTATTTCTTTTTTAGTTTTATTAATATATCCTTCATATTTTATTTCTATTTCAACTTCTTCTTTTACTTCATTTGAAAAATCTATATTTAGAATTTGGTCTAAAAATTCAAATGTTATTTCTGGACGTTTTAATAATTCTAATAAAGTCAATTTATTCTTAGGAATACTATATTCTTTTTCTTGAAATACTTTTTTTATTTTATTGCTTATTTCTAATTTTGTTTCTGATAAAAATCTTTTTAAATTTTTTATTTGATCTTTCTTTTCTAAATATTTATGATAAGACTCTTCTGTTATTGTACCATATTTATGGGCATACTCTCTTAAACGTAGATCCGCATTATCGTGACGAAGCATTAAGCGATATTCAGCTCGTGATGTTAACATTCGATAAGGTTCTTTTGTACCTTTAGTAACTAAATCATCGATTAATACTCCAATATAAGATTCATTTCTTTTTAAAATTAATGGAGATTTTTCATCTATTTTACATACTGCATTAATTCCAGCAATTAAGCCTTGAGCTGCAGCTTCTTCATATCCACTTGTACCATTTATTTGGCCTGCAGTAAAAAGATTTTCTATTATTTTAGTTTCTAATGATGGTTTTAGTTGTAAAGGATCTATGGCATCATATTCAATCGCATAAGCATATTTTGTTATTTTAGCTTTTTCTAATCCTTTTAAACTATGAACCATTAAGTCTTGTACTTCTTCAGGCATACTTGTAGAAAATCCGCCAATATACCATTCATCATAAAATTTACTTTCTGGTTCAAGAAATAATTGATGACGTTCTTTATCTTTAAATCTAACTATTTTATCTTCAATAGATGGACAATATCTGGGACCTGTTCCAGTTACGTATCCTCCATACATACTTGATTTTTCAAGATTATCTAAAATTATTTTATGAGTTTGTTCATTAGTGTATATTAGATAACATTTTTCTTGATTATTTGTTATATATAAAGGTTTATTATCATGAGAGAATGTATAATATTTATTATCACCTAATTCTTCTTGACAAACTGAAAAATTTATAGAATTTTTTTGAATTCTTGGGGGAGTTCCAGTTTTAAGTCTTTGTATACTAAATCCTAATTTTTTTAAATTATCACTTAAAAAGTTGCTTCTTTTTTCTCCATGAGGACCGCTTTCAATACTTTTATCTCCTCTTAAAATATTACTTTTTAAATATGTTCCAGTTGTTAATATTAAAGTCTCACAATATATTTCTTCATTATTGTTTAATTTAAGGCCTTTTATTTTTTTATCTTGAACGATTATATCTTCTACTGTTGCTTCTTTTATTTCTAAATCTTGGTGTTTCTTTAATTCTTCTAACATATTTTTAGGATATAGTATTTTATCTATTTGGCATCTTAATGATTGAACTGCTGGGCCTTTTTTATTGTTTAACATTTTTATTTGAAAGTGTGATTTATCAGCTATACGTCCCATTAATCCTCCTAAAGCATCTATATCTCTTACAATTATTCCTTTAGCTGTTCCTCCTATTGAAGGATTACAAGGTGTGTCTGCTATATTTTTAATATTCATTGTTATTAATAGTGTTTTTTTCCCCATAAATGATGTTATATGTGCGGCTTCACAACCCGCATGTCCACCTCCAACAATTATACAATCATATTTCATATTTTCACTTCCTTTTATTTTCCTAAGCAAAAGTTTTTAAATAATTTATCAATTAATTCATCCTCATAATTTTCTCCAATTAAAATACCTAATTTATCCCATGCATTTCTTAGATAAATCTCTATCATGTCAACTGGTATATTTTGGGTTGTATCTTGAAGGGCTTTGTTAATATCTTTTAATACTTCTTTAACCAAGTTTATCTGACGAATATTAGATAAATATGTACTATCTTTTTCTTCAATTTTATCTAAGTTATACATATGAATTATTTCTTTTTTTAAATTTTCTAATCCATTTAAATCTTTAGTATTGCCAAATATTACTTTTAAGTTAGCTGGCAAATTTATTTTTTGTTCTAAATCATTTTTATTAATAAATACAATATGAGGTTTTTTTTCAATAATTTTTAACAGATTTTTATCTTCTGGTATTAAATTTTCGTTATTATTTAATACTAAAATTACTAAATCAGCAGTTTCGATTATTTTTTTACTACGTAGAACTCCAATTTGTTCGACTAAATTATTTGTACTTCGAATGCCTGCTGTATCTATTAGATTTAATTCTATTCCTTCTAAAGTTGTATTTGCTTCAATCAAATCTCTTGTTGTTCCTGAAATGTCTGTTACAATTGCTTTTTCTTCATTTAAAAAAGCGTTTAGAATACTACTTTTTCCAACGTTTGGTCGTCCAATTAAAGCAATATCTATTCCTGTTTTTATAATTTTACCAATAGATGCATTTTTTAGTAAAAGTTCTAAATCTTTTTTAATATTTTGTAAATCATTTGTTAAATTTTCTTTTGTTACTTCGATTGCATCTTCATATTCAGGATAATCAATATTTACAGCAATATTAGCTAATATATTTAATATTATATCACGTTGATTTTGAATAATATTAGTTAATCTGCCATTTAAAGAATTTATTGCGACTGCTCTTTGCTTGTCACTTTTGGCTGAAATTAAATCTTGAACTGCTTCCGCCTCTATTAAATCAATTCTTCCATTTAAAAAAGCTCTTTTGGTAAATTCTCCTGGTTCAGCAATTCTTGCTCCTTGTTCTAAAATAAGTTCGAATATTTTATTAGTAGTTGATACCCCGCCATGACAATTAATTTCAACAATATTCTCAGTTGTATAAGTTTTAGGAGATAACATAACCATAACTAAAACTTCATCAATTATTTTGTTAGTGTCTTTTATATAACCATAATGAATTGTATGAGAAGGAACTTTTGTTAAATCTTTTCCTTTAAATATGCTGTTTACAATGTTAAGTGAATCTTTACCACTAACTCTAACTATCGATATCGCTCCTTGTCCTACAGATGTTGATATTGCTGCTATAGTATCATTCATTTTTGTCACTTCCTTCGCGGGTATTATATCATATAATTATTTCCCGGGAAATGATTTGTTTAGAACCATTATAAAACCTATTGATTTTTTCAATCAATAGGTTTTATAATGACATGGCGATTTGGATCTTCTCCCTCACTCATTGTAGTAATTCCTTTAATTTCAACTAAAGCATTGTGAACAATTCTTCTTTCAAAAGAGTTCATATCTTCAAGACTTACTGCTATTTTTGTTGCTATTACTTCTTTAGCTGTTCTTTTGGCTAGTTGTTCTAAATTTTTAATTCTTTGTTCTTTATAGTTTTCTACGTCTAAATTAATATTTACGTAATAATGGTAATTATTTAATAAGTATTGCTTACACAAAATTTCTAAGGCTTTTAAAGTTTGACCATTTTTGCCAATTAATATTTGATTATTGTCAGAAGTCATTTGAATTTCGATTTTTCGATCAATTAGTTTTGTTTCTAACATTATCTTAAGACCGAGGTTTTCTATTACCTTTAGTAGAAATTGTTTTATTTCCTTTTCAACTTCATTTAATGTTGTAGCATTTATTTTAAATACTACTCCTTTAAATAGTTTGCCCTTTTCTTCTTCAATATTGTATATAATTTCACTTAAACTAGCATTTAATTTTTCACTAGCTTTTTTGATAGCTTCTTCTTTTGTTTTAGCTTCTAATACTACTTCTGACATTTTCTATCCTCTTTTCTCAATTTTTCTTTGATTAATTTTTTTAAAGATAAAATTTTGAATTACTATAAATGCATTTGTTACAACCCAATATAATGCTATTGCAGTTGGTAAACTAAATGATGCTAACGATATTATAATAATCATAAATATTAATGAAAGCTTCATTTGGCGTTCCATTTCACTATTTGTTCCTGTTTGTTTCATGGAATTTTTAAAAGACAGATAGGTTGTTAAAATAGTTAATAATATCAAGATAATATATAAATAATTGCCGTTTTTTATCCCTACTCCTGGTGTCATACCAAGCTTCATTCCAAATAAATTGTCTTCGAAAATGGCTGGTACACGATTAATTGCTTGTAGAAATGCGAAAAATAGAGGTAGTTGAATAAAAGCAATTAAACATCCTGATACAGGATTAATTTTATATTTTTTATAAACAAGCATGGTTTCTTGACTTTTTCGCATCATGGAATCACTATCAGTTTTATTGGCATATTTTTTTTCAATTTTTTGAATTTCAGGCGATGCCTTTTTCATATTTTCTGATTGATCAACTGTTTTTTTAGAAAATGGCATTAAGATTAATCTAATTAAACATCCAACTAGCATAACTGATACACCAAAATTTTTAACAAGTTTTCCTAATTCTAATATTAAGTATGCTAAGGGTTTAACAAATATTGATTCCCATAAGCCTGCATATTTTACATTATTTGGTTTAAAGTTACTACATTCTGGTAAATCTTCTAATTTTGTTTTTAACTGATCATTATACTTTTCATATTTCTCGTATAGTACTTTATCAGTCGGTTTACAAAGAATATTGTTTTGTAAACTTTGACCTGTTTCTTCATTGATAATAATTTTTTTATTTTCTTGTAAATAATTTTTATTACCACATCCAGTAGTAAATACTAAACTTATTATTAATAATATAGTTATTTTTTTTATTTTCATTTTATCTCCTTTATTAATTCTATTAATTTTTTTTCTAATTCTTGAAAAGTTGTGACAGCACAATCTTTTTTTATCATTATAATATAATCACAACTATTTGAAAAGATGTCTTTATTTTTATCTATTATTGATCGTAAGCGTCTTTTTAACTTATTACGCAAAACTGCATTACCTACTTTTTTACTTATAGCTAATCCGAAACAAGTTTTACTTATTTTCTTTTTCCTTATATATATAGTAAAAAATTTATTTTTATAATATGGACAGGTTTTTATTATTTTATTAAAATCTTCTTTCTTCTTGATAACTTCATATTTTTTCAATCTATCACATCCTATTTAATAATATCAAAAAAACCACCATAAGTGGTTTATTTTGTAATTAGGTTTTTACGGCCTTTTTTTCTTCTGTTTTTTAAAATTTTTGTTTCTTTACGAGCAAAAAAACCATGTTTTTTAGCTTTTTTTCTTTTATTTGGTTGATATGTTCTAATCATTTTAATTCCTCCTTTAAACTTAAAGCTTCCTTATTATAATATTAGTGGATAAAAAAAGTCAAGAAATTATCAAAAAGTTTAAAAGTTTATAAAATTGTTAATAACTTATATTTAAAAATATGCGAAAAATATAATTTTAAACATATTCACATAATTGTTGATAATTGTTATAAACTTGTTAATGAAAATAATTTAAAAATTTGTGGATAATGTTGATAAATTATAAAAAGTCGTTTAATATATAGAAAAATTGATGTGGATAAAATGTGAATTAGTGTGAATAAAACTTTTTCTGCTTTTAATTTAAAAAAGATTGAGCTACAATGAAATTGGTTAAAGTAACGATAGCGGGGTGAGGGATTTGTTGGTTGAAGATCTTTGGCAAAATTTTTTAAATAATATACAGAATGAAATAAATCCAGCATCTTTTCATGCTTGGTTTAATGATTTAAGACTAATAAAATTAGATAACGAATCTGTAACTATTCAAGTCCCAATGGAAATTCATAAAAAAATTTTAGGGGATAATTATTACTCATTAATTGAAGATACGCTATTTAAAATATCAGGTATTAATTATGATATAAAATTTATTTTAGAAGAAGAAAAAAAGGAATTTGTTGATAACAGTATAGTAACTGTTGATAACTCGTCTGTTGATGAAATATGGGAGAGTAATTTAATATCTTCTTTAAACTTTGAAAATTTTATTGTAGGAGATACAAATCGTTTAGCAAAAGTTGCCGGTATGGCAGTAGCTGAACAACCAGGAAGAATTCACAATCCACTTTTTATATATGGAAAAAGTGGACTTGGTAAAACTCACTTAATGCATGCAATTGGAAATTTTATTACTGAACACAGTAGCAAAAAAGTATTATATACTACTAGTGATATATTTATGAATGATTATACAGGGATTGCTAATTTAGAAAAAGGTCAGAATGCAATTGATTATGCTAATAACTTTAAGAATAAGTATCGAAATGTTGATGTTTTAATTATTGATGACATTCAATATTTAGTGGGTGCTGAAAAAACACAACAGGAATTTTTTCATACCTTTAATGCTTTACATCAAGCAAATAAACAAATTATTATAAGTAGTGATCGAAGTCCTGATGATTTAAAAATTTTGGAAGAACGACTTAGAAGCAGATTTATGTGGGGACTTCCTGTGGATATTTATCCACCTGATTTTGATCTTAGATGTCGAATTATAAAACAGAAAATCAAAAATACAAGTATTGCTGATAAATTAGATGAAAATGTTATTGAATTTATTGCTAATAGTTGTCAAAATGATGTACGATTTTTAGAAGGTGCTTTAAATAGATTGATGGCTTATACAGCGATGATTGTACCTGATAAAGTTGATCTAGAATTTGCTAACGAAGCTTTAAAGGACTTTATTAATAAAAATATATATTCTGAAAATAGTATTCAAAATATTCAAAAAGTAGTAGCTGATTTTTATAATATAACGATTGAGGATTTGAAAGGAAAAAAGAGAAGTGCTAATATTGCTTATCCAAGACAAATTGGAATGTATTTATCACGGATGTTGACAGATGAAACATTTCCAAGAATCGGTTTAGAATTTGGTGGAAGAGATCATTCGACAGTTATCCACGCTTGTGATAAAATAGAAAACGATTTGAAATCGAATAAGAAATTAGAATTAGAAATTAATGAAATTAAAAATAAAATATAATAATGTTGATAAAGATATTATATAAACAAACTTATACACACTATTTTTTTAAATATATATAAGTAATTAAAAGAAAAAATATAATTATCCACTTTATAAACTCTATTATAAATATAATAATAAATTAATAAAAAAGAAAGAAGGAAAAATAATGAAATTTACAATTGATAAAAATGTATTATTAGAAAATTTAAATAATGTAATTAAAGGAGTTTCTACTAAAAACGTGATTCCTGTATTAAATGGAATTAAATTTGAATTAACAAGTGATGGATTATCATTAACTGCAAGTGATAGTGAATTAACTATTAATTCATTTATAAATAAAAATGAAATAAAAAATATAGAGAATGTTGGGACAATTGTTATTCAAAGTAAGTTTATTTTAGATATAATAAGAAAAATGCCTAGTAATGTTATTAACTTTGAAGTTATCGACAGTCTAAAAATAAAAATATATACGGATAATAATCAATATAATTTAAATTGTCTTGATGCTAATGATTATCCAAATTTAAAAATGGATGAGCATAAAGATCCAATTATATTAAAAGGAGATGTATTAAAATCTTTAATTAATCAAACCGTGTTTGCTATTTCTACCCAAGAGCTAAGACCATTACTTACAGGTATTAATGTAACAATAACAGGGGATACTTTAGTTTTTATAGCAACAGATTCTTATCGATTAGCTAAGAAGAATGTAAAACTAAATATACCTGTTGATACTGATATAGATATTGTAATTCCTGGAAAAAATATTTTAGAATTAGAAAAAATAATTACAGATGAAGAAAATGTTGAAATGCATATTTTTAATAATAAAGTGTTATTCAAATATAAAAATATAAAATTTCAAACTAATCTTTTGTCTGGTACATATCCTAATACTGCTAATTTAATACCAACAGAATTTGGAATTATAGCAAAGATTAATAAAAATGAATACACAGCAAGTGTTGATAGAGCAGCTTTACTTACTCAAGGAAAAGATAAAAATATAATAAAAATGAAAATTGAAAATAAAGAAATGATTATTAATTCTTATGCTTCGGAAATAGGAAAAGTGGAAGAAAAATTATTAGTTGATACTGATCCATCTGCTAATATTGAAATATCTTTTAGTTCAAAATATATGTTGGAAGCGTTAAAAACTATTAAGGAAGAAGAAATTTTGATTTTACTTACGAATGATGTTAAGCCGATAGTAATCAAATCTTTGACAGATGAATCATTGATACAGTTGATTTTACCAATAAAAACTTACTAAAATAGTAGTTTTTTTTATTTTTCGACAAAATAACTATTTTGGTTTTGCTAGTCTATTAAACAATTTTTAGTGTTAGGGGGTGAATTTATGGAAAATTATGAAATAAATAAAAATACAGTTGCTTTGTATGCAATGGGGAATAAAACTAGAGTTTATGAAGAGGATTCAAATTTTGTTATTAATAAAACGGCAAATGAAATAATGGAAGAAAGTTGTAAATACTTTGGTAGTTCTCTGGCTGGAAGAAAAAAAGGAACTGAAAGTTTAATAGGTGTTTCATATAAGGCGCCAATAATTGTAGAGGAGAGTAGTAATATTATTTTTTTTCCTACTTCTTCTCCAAGACTTGCTGATTGTTCTTGGTTAAGACTTAGTTATATAAATAGATATTATTATGAAAATAATAAACTTATTGTTGAGTTTAAAAATAAAGATAAAATAGTTTTAGATACATCTTATGGCATTGTAGATAATCAGGTATTAAGAGCTACGCGTTTAGAATCTGTTTTAAATGGGCGAAAACTTGAAAAAAATATACAAAAAGATGTATAAATGTGATATAATTTTAATAGGTATAGGAGTACATAAATACCTATTATTTTATTATATGAGCGTAAAAGAGGCTAAATATGCAAATACAAGAATTGAAATTACTTAATTTTCGTAATTATAATCAATTACATGTTTTTTTTGATAATCATTTAAACATTATTTATGGAAAAAATGGTAGTGGTAAAACAAATTTAGTGGAGGCAATTTATGTTTTAGCATTGACAAGATCTTTTCGCCAGATTAATGATAAGACTTTGATAAAAATAGGAACTAATTTAACTAGAATAGATGGTATTCTAAAAACTAGTTATCAGGATAACTATCGAGTAATTATTACAAATGAAGGAAAAAAAGTTAAAATTAATAATAATAAGATTGGAAAAATAAGTGAATATATTTCAAAGATTAATATTGTTCTTTTTAGTCCTAATGATTTAAAAATGATTAAAGATACTCCAAGTGTTAGAAGAAAGCATTTAAATATTTCTATTTCGCAGTTTCAAGTTGATTATTTAAATAAATTAAATGATTATAATAAAATACTTAGAATACGAAATGCTTATTTAAAAAAAATGTATTTAAATGGTAATTCTTTAGAATCTTATTTGCAGATTGTAACAGAAAAATTAGTAGATATTGGTTTAGAAATATATAATGTGAGAAAACAATATCTTAGTTTTATTAATAAATATATTACAGATATTTATTTGAAAATTTCTTCAATTGGTGAGTTAAAAGTAAATTATATTAGTGATTTTTCGTCAAAGTCTCGAGATGAATTAATTTTAATGTATAATAAAAATATAAAAAGGGATTTAACTTTTGGAAAAACTAATCTGGGGGTCCATCATGATGATTTAAAATTTATTTTGAATGAAATGGATATAAAAGATTATGGTTCAGAGGGACAACAAAAAAATGCAGTTATTGCCTGGAAGTTTAGTGAGGTAGCAATTTTTAAGAAAGAAAAAAGTATAACACCTATATTAATTTTAGATGATTTATTAAGTGAACTTGATATCGAGAAAATAAAAAATATTTTGTCTTTTATTGATGGTGATGTTCAAACTTTTATAACTACAACAGAGTTTGATAAATTGTCTTCTTTATTAGATAAACAGAGTTTTAAAAAGTTTTGTATTTCAAATGGAAAATTAGAGGAGGTAGAATGATGGCACAAGAAAAACATTATGATGATAGTGATATCCAAGTATTAGAAGGATTAGAAGCTGTTCGAAAAAGACCTGGTATGTATATTGGATCTACTAGTGAAAAGGGGCTTCATCATTTAGTGTGGGAAATTGTTGATAATGCAATAGATGAGGCTTTAGCTGGTTATTGTGATGATATTGAAGTTATTATTGGAAAGGGTAACACTATAACTGTAAAAGATGATGGAAGAGGAATGCCAACAGGAATAAATGATAAAACAGGGTTGTCTACAGTAGAAACTATTTTTACTGTACTACACGCTGGAGGAAAATTTGGTGGCGGTGGATATAAAGTAAGTGGAGGATTACATGGTGTTGGAGCGAGTGTCGTTAATGCTTTATCTTCATGGCTTGAGGTTACTATATGTCGTGAGGGCAAAATATATTACCAAAAATTTGAAAAAGGTGGGCATCCAGTTGAACCTTTAAAAGAAATAGGTGAATGTGAAGAGAATAGAACAGGTACAACAGTAACTTTTAAAGCTGATCCAGAGATTTTTACAGAAACAACGATTTATAATTATGATATACTTGCTAAAAGATTACAAGAACTAGCTTTTTTGAATAAAGGAATTAGAATTATTTTATTTGATGAAAGAGAAGAAGATAAAAAGCAAGAGTTTTTATATAATGGAGGAATAATTGAGTATGTTAATATGCTTAATAAAAATAAAACTCCAATTCATAAAGATGTTATTTATTTTGAAGGTATAGAAGATGGAATAGAGTTAGAAGTTGCAATTCAATATAATGATTCTTATAATTCTAGTTTGTATTCTTTTACAAATAATATTAATACTTATGAGGGTGGAACACATGAGGATGGTGTTAAAAGGGCATTAACAAGACTTATTAATAATTATGCTAAGAATAATAAAATTCTTAAGGAAAATGATGATGCTTTAACTGGTGAAGATGTTAGAGAAGGACTTACAATGATTATTTCTTGTAAACATCCAGATCCTCAATTTGAGGGACAAACGAAAACTAAGCTTGGTAATCCTGAGGTTAGAAAGATAGCTGATGATGTATTTAGTGAGGGTTTTGAAAGATTTTTAATGGAAAATCCTGATGAAGCTAGGATTATTATAGATAAAGCTATAACTGCTAAAAATGCTCGTATGGCTGCTAAAAAAGCAAGAGAACTTACAAGAAGAAAGACAGCGTTAGATACTATTAATACAATAGGAAAACTGGCTGATTGTACAAGTAAAGATGCTTCAATATCAGAAATATTTATTGTCGAAGGAGATAGTGCAGGAGGTTCTGCTAAAGATGCAAGAATACCGAAAACGCAAGCTATTTTACCTTTAAGAGGAAAAATTTTAAATGTTGAAAAAGCACGGCTTGATAGAGCATTAAGTAATGAAGAAATAAGAACAATTATTACAGCATTTGGCACGGGAATAGGTGAAGAGTTTAATATTGATAATTTGAGGTATCATAAAATTGTTATAATGACCGATGCTGATGTAGATGGTAGTCATATACGTATTTTACTTTTAACGCTTTTTTATCGTTTCTTTAAACCTATTATAGAGGGTGGTTATGTATATGCTGCACAACCTCCTTTATATAAAGTGGTTTATGGAAAGAATATTAAATACGTTTTAAGTGATGAGGAATTGGCCGAGTATCGTGCGACTTTGCCTCCGAATGCGAAACCGGTTGTAAATCGTTTTAAGGGTTTAGGAGAAATGGATGCAATTGATTTAAGAGAGACTACTATGCATAATGATAATCGAGTATTAAAAAGAATTACGGTAGATGATGCTATGGCAGCAGATAAAATATTTACTGATTTAATGGGTGAAGATGTATTACCTCGTAAGGATTTTATTGAACAAAATGCCCAATTTGTTAAGAACTTGGATATTTAGGAGGGTTTAGTATGGAAAGAATTATAGAAAATAATATAGTTGATGAAGTTAAAGATTCATTTACCGATTATGCGATGAGTGTTATTACTTCACGTGCAATACCAGATCTTCGTGATGGTTGTAAGCCTGTACATCGTCGTATTTTATATTCAATGTTTGATTCTGGTTATACACCTGATAAACCACATCGAAAAAGTGCAAGAATCGTTGGAGATGTAATGGGAAAATATCATCCTCATGGGGATTCTTCAATTTATGATGCAATGGTGCGTATGGCTCAAAGTTTTAGTTTTCGTCATGAACTTGTTGATGGACATGGAAATTTTGGTAATATGGATGGTGATGGTGCTGCAGCAATGCGTTATACTGAGGCGAGATTATCTAAACTTGCTTTAGAAATGGTTCGTGATATTAATAAAAATACAGTTGATATTATACCTAACTTTGATGAAACGGAAAAAGAACCTGTTATTTTACCAAGTAGATTTCCTAATATTTTAGTTAATGGAACGATGGGAATAGCGGTTGGAATGGCTACTAATATTCCACCTCATAATTTAGGAGAAGTAATTGATGGTTGTGTTGCTTATATTG
>CANPJT010000008.1 GCA_947574255.1 uncultured Mycoplasmatota bacterium | reverse complement strand
AATCTAGCTAAACTTGTAGAAATTGTATGATAGGATATTTTGGACAGGGGTTCGAGTCCCCTCTGCTCCACCAATTTTGATTTTTTAATTTGATTATATCGAATTTATATAAACGGTGATTTTAATGGGAAGTGGACATTTAAGGCTAAGAAAAATTATCGTTGTATTTTGAAAGTAAAATTTAATCAAAAAGTTCAAATATTATAATGTAAAGAAATGTAATAAATGTTTATCATTTATAAGCATCAGGGAATCTGGAAATGTTCAAGGAAATATTTTTAGAGGTTTAACTGAACAAGAAAAAATACTTTCATTAATAACTGCATATTCTAATAGTAAAGATCTTATTCTTGACTTTGCAGATTTAGAAAATGTTTCTTATGAAGAAAAAAATTAAAGTTAAAGTTTTATTATTAACACAAAACCACAACTAAAGACTTTGACTTCGTTAGGTCCATTAGATTGATAGAAAACTCGAATTTTTATTTTTTTTAGAAATTCGAGTTTTAATATGTTTTAAGTCATTGTATAATGCAATAAGATTTATATTTTTTTAATGAGTATGATGTGTATATTTTTTGATCAGTTTATTATTTTTATGATATAATTTATTATTAGAAGGAGGTTTTTTAATGAGAGGGATAAATGAAGATAAATTAAAAGTTGGGATATTGTCAGGTGGTTTAAGTTTAGCAATATTATTAACTGGTTTTGGATTAGGTAAATCAGATTTTAAAAATAATAATAAATATAATGGTGTAGCTATTAATTGTGAAGAGGGAATATTTAACAAAATAAATAATATACCAGAATTAAGTAATAAGAAAATAGTAAGTGAATGTTTAAATGAGTATATTATAAAACGTGATGAGTTAGAACAAGAAATAGATAAATTATTAGAACAAAAACAACAGCTTCAAAATGTAAAAACATTTAATATAGAAGATTTAACTGTAATAGAAAATGCGTCTATAAATAATAAACCTAATTTATACATCTTATATAATTATGGAGCTACTGATATATATACAGAATATCATGACACTTTTAGTGCTTGGTATAGATTACATCCAGATACTGAAGAACATGCACATGCAATTTGCCCAAAATATATTCACTTTAATGAAGGACAACCCTTATTTAACTATTTATCAGATGATGAAATAGAAAAGTTAGCAATTAATGGAGGAATATTTACCACATTAGAATTAGATGATATTTTGATTCGTATTAGGGAGGAATATCAAAAACAAATAACAGAAAGTAATTATTCACTTAATTTAACAATTGATTAAAATTAAAGTATTTATAAACAATATATTTTAATGTTTTTTGATTTGTTTGTTAATTTATATATTTTTATAAATTAGTGTGAAAAACGATGATATTAATTGATAAAAGAAAATAATATGTGCAAAATTAGAAGGAAAGTATTATTTGGAAAGAGCTGTATACAGATTTTAGTTATATAATATTGTTTTTAATGATATAACAAAATTTTATTGCACAATATTTATGAGTATATTTAATGTTAGTAAATTTAGATTTAATCTATAATTTACTTTTTTTATTTGGCATGTTACAATGTGAGAAGAAAATATGGGCGTGTGATACTAAATTTTGTATAGTTTTTAACACGACTTTTATATGGTTATGAAAGTGAGGTGTAGTCAAGTTTAGTTCTTGACGAAATTTAAATGTTAGGTAAAATATTAAAAATTGATGATAATATTATAAAAGTTGAAAATTTAAAGAAAGTTTCTTTAATTGATATTATTGGGTATTATGTTGTATTTGAAAATAAGAAAAAGCTAGTTGGAGAGATTATTTTTGTAAATGAAGTAGAGTTTCATATTGCTCTTCTTGGAGAGATTAAAGGAAATAGTTTTATTGCTGGAGCTGATAGTTATCCAGCGATTGATTCAAAATGTAGAGTTATTTATAAAGAAGAATTGGAATATATAATTGGAAGTCAAAATGTTGTATCGCCTGAAAATTTACTATTTGGTAAATCTACTATTTATGATGGATTTAGTATTACGACAAATTTAAATAACTTTTTTTCTAATCATTTTGCAGTAGTAGGAAATACTGGAGGTGGTAAATCATGTGGAGTAGCAAGGGTTATTCAAAATGTATTTGCAGATAATAAGAAGAACCCAATTAATTGTCACATGATTATGTTTGATGCTTATGGTGAATATATTTCAGCATTAACTAATATTAACACTCATCCTGATATAAATGTTAAAATATTGTCTTCAATTTATAATGAAGGAGAGAATGTAGAAGAAATTAGAATTCCCCCATATTTATTGGATGCGGATGATTTGGCTGTTTTATTAAATGCAGATGATCCTACTCTTATTCCAACGTTAGAAAAAACTTTAACATATGTTTATATTTTTAAAAGCGATGATAAAATTTGTGATGAGTATAAAAATGATATAGTAGCTAAAGGATTATTAGATATGCTGTCTAGTGGTAAACCTGCTCAACAGATTAGAGATCAAGCTTTAGCTTTTTTATCAAAATTTTATACTAAAGATTTAAATGCTGAAACAATTATTAGTCAACCAGGATATAATAGAACTATTAGACAATGTTTGAATGTTGATTCACAAGGAAAACTAGCAGCTGTGGAACTTTTATCTGATTATTTAAAACAGTATTCAGAAGTTAGTATTGAACAAATTGAGATTACGCCAACTGTTTATGATTTAAATGATTTATATTATGCCTTAGAGTTTGCTATTGTTAGTGAAGGGGCAATGATTAATGAAAATATTTTCGAAAAAATGAACAAATTAAAAACAAGTTTACACAGTATTATTAATAGTGATTTGAGAAAGTTTTTTGAATACGATGGAAATGTTGATAGAAATACTTATGTAAAAAGTTTATTCTTAACTCCTGTTAATGATAATGTTCAATTTGTTGATGTTGATTTTAATGGAATTGATGATCGTTTTGCTAAAATTATAATTAAGATAATGTCAAAGATTTTGTATAAATTTTCCACATCTAATCCAGATAGAGGCAGTTTTCCAATTAATATAATTATAGAAGAAGCCCATAGATATGTACAAAATGATAATGATATAAATATAATTGGATATAATATATTTGATAGAATATCTAAGGAAGGTCGTAAATATGGATTACTTTTAGGGCTTATTACTCAAAGAATAAGTGAACTTTCATCTAATGCTTTAAGCCAATGTTCTAATTTTATAGTTTTTAGAATGTTTTATCCTGAAGATATTAAAATGGTAACATCGATATCTTCAAATATTTCTTTGCATGATGTTGAAAAAGTTAAATCTTTAAGACCTGGTTCTGCATTATTGTTTGGGAATGCTTTTAAGGTGCCTTTGATTACAGAATTTGAAATACCTAATCCAATGCCTAAGAGTACAAATGTAGATATAGTAAATAAATGGTATGAAAATTGAATTTAAGACTTAGTATTATCAATTTATTAAATAATACTTTTAGTAAAGTTTTAGTTTCAAGTTATTAATTATATTGAATTGTTAAAAATAATATGATAATATTATATACATAATAGGGAAAGGAGAGCGTTATAAATGTCTAATATTCTAGTTTCTAATGGGGCAAATAAAAAGGAAAGTAGTGGTGTAAAAAATCCACAAAAATTAGCTGGTATTGTAACAAAAGCTGATTCTAATTTAAAGTTTCTTTTTAGAGAATTTAGTCAATTAAAAGAAAATTTAGAAAAAATGATGATTGGTCAAGATGGTCTTGCTTTATGGAGCGGAGAGGAAGCTTATGCTTTTTTTGAAATAGCAGTTAAAAATAATAATAATAATTTGGCAGATTATGCTTATGCTTATAATCAGGTTAGTGCTTTAAGTAATGTATTGACTAGGCTTTATCCAAAAATATGGGCGGGATTAAAATCAAAAGATGGTTCAAATGTTAAGCTTAATTGTTCTATATTAAAAGTTCCTGCTAGTGTTGATGTTAATGCAGCTATTGTTAATCCTTCTGCTGCTGATTATAAAGCTAAAATTGATTTAAATTATACTAATATTGAAAAATATTTTAAAGCTTTGTCTGGACATCTTACTGATGCTAAAAAGTGTTTTGCTGGTTCAGGATGGGATAAAAATTTGAATTCAGCGGCAACACGTTGTAAAAATCAAGCTAGTTACTGTGCAAAAAGAAGGAAAAACTTAACTGAGCGTTTTAGATATGGTATATGGGAAGCAAAAATTTATGATTTAGAAAAAAGGGTTGAGAATATATCAAAATCAAGTGATTCAGCTGGAGCTTAATAAAAGTAAATAGCCATTTTTGGCTTTTTTAATTTTAGGAAATAAGGAAGGAAAATATATGAGAGAGTTAAGTGAAAATGCTAAGAAAGAATATTTAAAATATATTGGATCTGATGGTAAATTTATAATTAATGATAAAGTACCTGTAGAACTTATTGAAACATTTAAATTTTTTAATGATAATAATATTAGTGTATTAGATTTTAAATTACAGGATATAGAAAGAGAAGAAGAAATCGATGATAGTTTTATAGATGAAGATATTTTAGATGTTGAAAATAATGATGATATTGAAAAAATATCATCAGATTTGAATGATTTTTTTTAAAATATATTTATGTTGTTAAATAAAAAAAGCAGAGATATAATCAAGTCTCTACTAAAAAATATATACTTTTATATAACTTTGTGAATCATATTAAAAGGTATAACTGTTTTTTCTAAAGCATAGTGAATTTAGCTATAATTCATTATACTACGAGTTTTTTTCAATAAACATTTATAATTGATTTTCTAAATGTTATATGAGTCCATCTCTCACATTCAATGCTTTTATTCTTTTTCTCTAAATTGTGTACACATGGCTATGATTAATTAAGCCGATTCGCAATCTTTTTTATATTTTATTTAATATTGCCTTAATAAAAGCATTTTACTGGATTTTCCAATAAACTTTTAAGTTTATTGGAATTGTCTAGGAATAAATCAAATGAAGCAAATCGTTAAAAGTAATTAACATAATTCATTTATTATTCTCTAGTACAATTTTATGCTAACATATAAAGAATAAACTGTCAACTATTTCTGTTGTTATTTTTTTATAAAGAATGTATAATGTTTTTATAATGTAATATTGTACAGAATAAGAAAGGGTTAATAGGATGAGATTGCTAGTTTGTGATGATAGAAAGATAAAATATTATCATTTACCACAAAAAATAGAAAATTTTTATATGATAAATTTACAGTTCGTTATTGATGGTATTGAGTATAATGAAGTTTTAACTTTGAAATCTAATGATAATTATTGGAACATTATATCTGATGATAAATTAAATATAAAACAAAATGGAATTGGATGTAATATTGTTTCTTTAAAGGAAAATTTATTTTTAGAGTTAAAATTTGCTGATATGTCAACATATTTAAGTATTTATGTAATTCCAAATTTTATTGATTATATTTCTTATTCTATTCAAGGAATTGATAAAATCGATATTGGTAGTTCGAGAGAATGTCAAATTTATAGTCCAAATTTAATTAATTTAGCAGTATCTTTAAAAAGAGATGGGTATGATTTTTTTGTAGAGAAAGTGAATATGAAGAAGAATTCTTCATATTTGAATTCGCAGGTTTATAAAAATGATAAATTAAGTGTTGGAGATATTGTATTTGTAAGTGGTATACAAATTGTATATATGAAAAATTTTATTTTAGTTAATGATTTTGCTAATTCTATTCAAATTTCTGGTTTAACAAAAATTAATATGTCTAATAATATGATATCAACTAAGATTTTACCAGTGAGTGATGTAGAAAAAAATGTTAAGCTATTTAATGAAAATCAATTATTTGTTCATACGCCTAGATTAAAAAGTGAATTAGAGGAAGAAGAAATAGTTTTTGATGAACCTCCATCTAAAGAAAGTATTCAAAAAACCCCAGTAATTTTTACTTTTGGTACTTCTGCTATAATGTCTTTAACATCTTCAGTTTCTTTGATAAATAGTTTGCGTTCTTATTCAAAAGGGCAAGGAGATTTATTTACCTTAATAATAGAAATAATAGTATTTGGTCTTATGCTTGTCGTAAGTTTATTTATACCGATGTTAATGGATAAATGGGAAAAAGGGAATTTGAAAAAGAAGGAAAAATTGAGACAAACAAAATATAAAGAGTATCTTAATCAACGTCAAGAATTGATAGAACAATGTATATTAAAGCAAGAAAATGTTTTAAAAGTAAATAATTTATCTCTAGATAAGATTATTGAAAATATAAATAATAATTGCAAAGATATATGGAATAGAGAGATTTTTGATAATGATTTTTTATCTATTACTTTTGGGGTTGGGAATTTACCAGCCAAGCTAAATATTGTTGCTTCTCAGAAACGCTTTGCTCTTGAAGATGATAATTTAAAAGAATTAGTGTTAGAAATAGCTAATCGAAATAATAAACTTAAAGATGTACCTATTACATTTTCAATAGCTGATAATATTATTGCGCCTATTGTAATAGATTCTGATTATGCAGATGACTATATTAAGTCAATAATGCTTCAATTACTTTATTTTTATAGTGGAAACGATTTGAAAATTGTGACGATTACAAATGACTATAATGAAAAAAAATGGGATTTTATGAAATATACTTCACATAGCTGGGATAGAGATTATGAAAGAAGATTTTTTGCAACTAATGAAGATGAAATTATGCAATTGTCATTGTATTTAGAACGAGAGTATGAAAATAGAATAAATTTTACAACAAATAATTCAAAACAAAAAAAGTATATGAATTTTTCAGAGTATTATCTTATTGTAACAGATGATTTTAAATTAGCTAGAGAATTATCGGTAATTGAGAAGATTTTAGATAGTAATGAAAATATAGGTTTTTCTATTTTAATATTTGAAAGTTCGATAAAAAATTTACCTAGTAAATTTAATACTTTGGTACAAATTGTTGATACTAATGGAGTAATTATTGAAAGAAATATTTCTAATAATGCACAGGTATCTTTTAATATGAGTTATCTTCCTAATTTGGATATTGAAAAATATGCTAAGATTATTTCTAATATTCCTGTTAATATTAAAAATGCTAACAATGATATTCCAAGTAGTTTAAATTTTTTAGATATGTTTTATGCAGGAAGAGTGGATCAATTAAATATTTTGTCCAGATGGGCTTCTAATAATCCGACGATTAGTTTAAAAGCTCCCATTGGAATGAAAGAAAATAATAAATTAATAGAATTAGATTTGCATGAAAAGTATCATGGACCTCATGGATTAATTGCAGGTATGACTGGTAGTGGTAAATCAGAGTTTATAATTACTTTTATTTTATCAATGGCTATTAATTATCATCCATATGAAGTGCAATTTGTTTTAATTGATTATAAAGGTGGGGGACTTGCAGGGGCTTTTGAAAATAGAGAGACTGGTATTAAAATTCCGCATTTAGTTGGAACAATTACTAATTTAGATTTTAGTGAAATGAATAGAACTTTAGTTTCTATAAAAAGTGAATTACAAAGAAGACAGAGAGTTTTTAATAAAGCTCGTGAACAAAATAATGAAAGTACTATTGATATTTATAAGTATCAAAGATTGTATCGGGAAGGTAAAGTTAGTGAATCAATGTCACATTTATTTATTATATGTGATGAGTTTGCTGAGTTGAAAATGCAGCAGCCAGATTTTATGGATGAGTTAGTTTCAGCGGCTAGAATCGGACGTGGTTTAGGAGTGCATTTAATTTTAGCTACTCAAAAACCAAGTGGTGTTGTTGATGATCAAATATGGAGCAATACTCGTTTTAGAGTTTGTTTAAAAGTTCAATCTCCAGAAGATAGCAACGAGTTATTAAAACGTAATGATGCCGCTTTTATTAAAGAGGCTGGTAGGTTTTATTTACAAGTTGGTAATGATGAAATGTTTGAACTTGGGCAGTCTGGTTGGGCTGGTGCGAAATATATACCTTCTGATAATATACAGATAAAATTAGATGATAGTATTTTATTTTTAACTAATAGTGGTGAAATTTTAAAGGTTGTAAATGAAGAAATTAAAAAAGAAGAGAAAAATGATGATAGAGGAGATCAATTAACTAATGTTGTTAAACGTCTTTATGATGTTGCCAAAAATGAAAATATTAATTTTTCTTCATTATGGTTGGAAAATATTCCAGAAACTATTTTTTACAATGATATAATAAAAAAATATCAGTTAAAATCTAAACCATTTTATATTAATCCAATTATTGGAGAATATGATGATCCTTCTAATCAACATCAAGGATATGTTGATTTACCTTTTGTAAGTTGTGGAAATGCTTTTGTTGTGGGAGCTAATGGAAGTGGAAAAAATACTTTGTTATCAACAATTATTTATTCAATAATTATTAATCATAGTGTTGATGAAGTTAATATTTATATTATTGATATGGGTTCTGAAAAATTAAAAATATTTAAGAAAGCTCCTCAAGTTGGAGAGGTTTTGACTTCGGGGGATACTGAAAAAATTAAATTTTTATTTTATATGTTACAGAATGAAAGAGATAAAAGATTTAAGTATTATAGTGAATATGGGGGAGATTTTGCTAAAGATGTTGAAAAGGGATATTCAATTTTTCCCAATATTGTATTAATTATTAATCAATTTGAAATATTTAAAGAAAATTTTGAAGATCTTGTAGATGAGGATTTTGGACCATTCACAAGAAATTGTTCGAAAGTTGGTATTTATTTGATTGTTACATCAACATTGACTAATGCTTTGGGGTATAATGTTGAAAATAATTTTCCAAAAAAAATTATGCTTAATATGGTAGATACAAGTGATTATAGAATATTTTTTGATAATCCTCCAATGCCTAAAAAAAATTCTGGACGTGGTTTAATTGAGTTATTTGATGAATTAGAATTTCAAGTACCACTTATTTTTGATGACGAAGTTTATGAGCAAAATTTAAGTTATACTATAGAACAATTATGTTTGTATTTAAAGAAAAAAGCTAAAAGAGTTCCAGTAGTACCTAATGAGGTTACTTATAAGTTATTACAGCCTTACATAACTGATTTAGAAAATATTCCGATAGGTATTAATATACAAACAGCTCAAATTAATACATTTAATTTTAATAATTTATTAAATGTTATTACAGGGGAGAATAATATATCAGCAAAGTATTTCTTTCCAAAATTAGTTAAAATATTTACAAGTGTAGCAAATACTAAGGTTATTGTAATAAATGCGTTTAAAAATCTTAAATATGATGGCTTTGGAGATGCTAAATATTATGATTCTAATTTTCAATCAGTATTAAATATAATTAATACTAATGTTAATAAATATATTAGTGAAGGATCAAATAATAATTTTGTTATTATATTTATTGGATATAAAAAATTGCAAGAACATTTGATGTCTCGAAAAGAAGAAAATTCAGATGTTGTGACTATTGATGATTTAATCTCTAATTCTAAGCCAATTAATAATTTTCGTTATATTTTATATGATAAAGAGAGTGAGATTAGTTCAATAGTGGATGGAAGCCTTGATACATTATTTAAAAGAAATAATGGTATTTGGTTAGGCAAAAATTTTGATTCTCAAGATTTGTTTGAAATAATCAATCGTTATAGTAATATTTCTTTAGGAAATAGTAATGTAACGCTTGTAAAAAATGGCAAACTAGAATATGTTAAATATATGTAGTCTTAGAAAGCGTTGATAAAATGAATGATAAAGTTAATATTAAAATAATTGTTCCAGAAATAAATCAAACATTTAACGTATTTTTACCAATAAATAAAAAAATGGGAACTATAGCTAGTCTTTTAAATAAAGCTATAAATGAACTTACTAATGGTGATTTTCCAATTACTACAAGTAGTAAACTTTATAATGTCGATACTTTAGAGTTATATGATGCTAATATACTTTTGTTTAATACTGATATAAGAAATGGGACAAGATTAGTTATTTTGACTAAATGATGAAAAGTAAAATATTTTCATCTTTTTTGTTGAATAAAATTTTAATATTTTTAACATTATAAACATAGAATTTATTAGGAGGATTGTATGTTTGAAAATTATGGAATAGAGATAGCAGCGTTATTTAGAAAAGCAGAGGTGTTTAAAGAAAATTTGAAACATCCTTATGTTGGGAGTGAACATTTATTACTAGCAATATTGGATGAAGATAATAAAGTTAGTGATATTTTGAGGACATATAATTTAACATTTCAAAAATTTAAAGATGAGTTGATAAAAGTGGTTGGTATGTCAAAAAAAGATAATAATTTTATTTTATATACACCACTTTTAAAAAGAATTATTGAAAATGCGACAAATGATGCGATGGATAATAATTCTGGTCAGGTTACAGTAAATCATTTATTTTTAGCTTTGCTTGAAGAGGGAGAAGGAATAGCTATTCGAATCATGTTAGGAATGGGAGTAGATTTAGATAATTTATATGATGAATTTAAAACAAGCTTAGTTCGTAATCGCGATCAAAAGTTAGAAATATATGAAATAGGGAATAATCTTAATAAAGCGGTTAATAATGAAGAAAGGGTAATAGGAAGAGAAGAAGAACTTGATTTGTTAATAGAAACGTTATTAAGAAAGAAGAAAAGTAATCCTTTGTTGATTGGAAAAGCTGGTGTTGGAAAAACTTCAATAGTTGAAGAATTAGCAAGAAGAATTAATAAAGGAATAGTTCCTAGTGAACTTTTAGATAAAACAATTGTAATGTTAGAAATGGGATCTTTAATTTCTGGAACTAAATACCGAGGAGAATTTGAAGAACGATTAACTAAAATAATTAAAGAAGTTATAGAAAATAAAAATATCATTTTATTTATTGATGAAATACATACAATGATTAATGCTGGCGGAGCAGAGGGGGCTATAAATGCTAGTGATATTTTAAAACCATATTTGGCTCGTGGAGATATTAAATGCATTGGTGCAACAACTGTTGATGAATATTATCAATCGATCTTTAAAGATAAAGCTTTAGAAAGAAGATTTTTTACTATTCAAATTGAAGAACCAGATTTAAATAAAACTAAAGATATTTTGTTAGGAATAAAGAAAGATTATGAAACGCATCATGATATACAAATTAGTGAACAAAATATTACCGATATAGTAAGATTAACAAATCAATATATTAAACAAAAAAGTAATCCTGATAAATCAATTGAATTGTTAGATATGGTATGTGCTAGTAAAAAGATTAATGGTGTATCTTTGCAAAATATATATGATTTGAATAACAAGATCAAAGAAATAAAACATAAGAAAGATAATTATATTTATAATGATGATTATGAGAATGCTTCTTTGTGTAAAAAGGAAGAAAATAGGTTATTGAAGAAACTTAAAGGTTTGAAAAATAAGAATCAAAGTACAATTTCATATGAAGATATTTTGACAATAGTTGAAAAAAAGACTAAAATTCCACTATTAAAGAATAAAGAAAAAATGTTTACTACGTTAAAAAATAATTTGAAGACAAAAATTTTTGGACAAGATAAAGCGATTGATTTAATTTTGAAAAATGTATGGATTAAATTGAATAAAGATGGAAAACCTTTATCATTGTTATTGCTTGGTCCTAGCGGAGTTGGTAAAACAGAAAGTGTTAAAGTTATTGCAGATAGTATTTTTAATGGAAATTTAATTCGTCTTGATATGAGTGAATTTAATTTAGATACGTCAGTAAATAAGCTGATAGGAGTAAGTGCTGGATATATTGGATATAATGATGCTTATATTTTTAGAAAGATTATTGATAATCCTTATTCTATTATTCTAGTAGATGAATTAGAAAAAGCTCATCCGCGTGTTCTTAATTTATTTTTACAAATTTTAGATGAGGGATTTGTAACTAATGCTATGGGAGAAAAAATTGATTTTACCAATACAATGATTTTTATGACTAGTAATGTAATAAATAAGAAAAATGTTGGATTTATTAGTCATGATTGTGATAATTTAACTGAAGTATTTAGTAAAGAATTTTTGGGGCGTTTTAATGATATAATTTTTTATAAAAGTTTAGATAGTGATTTATTAAAAAATTATGTATCAAATAATTTAAAAAATAAAAAGATATCTGTTGAAAGCGTTTTAGAAGAAGCAGAATGTGATAAGTATGGCTTACGTAATTTAAAGAATTTAATTAATAAATACAATAGTGAATTAGATATTGAAATACTCTTAAAAAATGTGATATGATTAGTAAGTAATAAATAGATAATTGCAATTATGATAGTATTACACATTATTAAGTGTTTATGGTCAAAGCATAAATTACTTTATTTTTAAAGTCTAGAACGCTTTCTAGACTTTTTGTTTAAATTAATTCTTTACTTTTAGAACGTTTTATGGTAGTATCACCATTGTTCGTTGTTTGAGGGGGACTAGAGAGGATAAATAATGGGAAAATATAAAAATATAATTGAAAAGTATAAAATAGATGATTTTGTATCATTATCAATTTTATATACTTACGAAAAAATTAAAGCAAATATTTTTAAAGGGCAAGATTTATCATATTTAAATGCTGATGATATAAAAAATATCGAAAATTTTTATAGTGCGGCTGTTAAATTTAGTTATTTAGGGATGTTTTCAGAAGAACAAAAATTCTTTGCATTAAAAGAAATTAAATCTTTAATAGGTTCTTATCATTTTTCTATAGATATGTATCGTTTTTTTGTAGAAGTATATAATATGTTGTTAATATATAAAATGGAAGTAGAATTAGATAATTCTGAGGATTTAGATGTTAGCCCTAAATTGGCTTAAAAAAAGTAAACCTTTTGTGTTTACTTTTATTTATTTAATAGTTTTTTTTCAATTTTATCTATTATTTCATATAGAATAAATGAAATTAAAATTAGTATTATAATGCCACTCATTACTATGCTTAAATTAAATATTTGAGTTCCATAAATTATTAGATATCCTATACCTTTTTTACTTACTAAAAACTCACCCATAATTACTCCGCTCTAAGACATATAGGGAGAACTTATAAAAAAGCTTTCTTGTTTAAAATCTTGTGAATTTTTGGAAGAAATAAAAGAGAAAAGTAATATAAGATAAGTCCTAAAATATTTAATAACGTTGTTTTTGATTAAAAGTGGAGTAAAGCTATGAAGAATTTTAAGATAGAAATCTTAAAAATGAATAGAGTATAAATTAAAAATTTGTAATTGAATTTTTAAATATTTTAGTTATTACTCTTATATAAAAAAATATAATTTATTGAAAGGTGGCAGTTCCTTATAGTAAAAAAATATTTGATATGATAAAGTTGCTTAGGATTCAAAGTTATAGTTACCAATAATTATAAAAGTTATTTGAAATTGATGAGATTATGGTACAAGGAATTCTTTTAAGTAAAATAAATCTAGGTTTAATTTCATATAAAGATAAGATATATTTAAGTAGTAACACAATATTTTATCTAGAATAATTTATTATAGAAAGTGCGGAGTTAATTGATAGTAATTTTTTGAAGTAAAATGAAAGATTTTTGTTGACTTTTTTGTGATTTTGTGAAAGAATATTATGAAGGTGGGGTATATATGAAAAAAATCAAAGTAATAATTTTTACTTTAATAATAATTGGTGTATTAGGTGGGATTGCAGCAATGTTTGTTAATCTAAAATTGGATAATACACAAGAATCAATTCAAAATGAACAAGATTCGATAGATAAAGATGAAAATAATAATTATTTAGATGAAGACATTGATAATATAGATAATAGTAATAACAGTATTAATAATCAAAATGATAACGAAGATTCTAATACTGAATTAGAAAATAAGGTCATAACAGGACAAGTTTTTTCTCAAAAAGATAATTATAATGTGGTAAATAAAGGGAAACCTGGTGCTATAAATAAACCAAGCATTATTGAGAAGCCAGTTAAACCAGAATTACCAAGTGAGGATATAAAACCTAGTGAACCAGAAAATCCTGATGAAGAAAAGGTTGAAGATTTAATTGTTACTAAGGAAATGATTAAAAATGGAGTTTATAAAATAGCTAATAAAAAATATAAGACAATTACTATTGATTCAGGAATTAAAGAAAATGTTAAATTGGTATTAGAAAATATCGAGATACAAAATGATTTAATTTTGATAGATCCAAGTAAATATCAATTGGATATTATAAATACTTCGATGTCATCAATGTTAGTAATGGATAGTCCAATACAATTCTTTTCAATGGCTTTTAAGGTATTAGAAAAGGTTAATAAATCATTAGATGGTGCGACAGTTAATTTTCAAGATGGTAGTTCTATAGATTCTATTATAATAAATAGTAATATTGAAATAAACGGAGAAAATCAAGTTCCAAATATAAATGTTAATAACACATCAGAGGTAGTATTAAATATTCCAAGTGATAATTTATCTTTAAATACAAATGGAGTTATTATTGTAAATGCAGAAACTAGAGTTTTGGAAAATTTAAAAGATGGGGCTAAGATTAATATTAATGCTCCAGTAGCAAGTTTAAAAAATATGAAAAGTAGTACAATTCGTGTAAGTGAAGGAAATGTAATTAAGAGTTTTCATAATTTAGGAGAAAATACGACTGTATCAGGTAATGGTACTATTAATAATACTAAAATAGAGGCTAATAATACAAGAATTTATTTGGAGGTTTCTAATGGAGTAGAAGCTAGCGAAAGTATAGATTATTTAATACGTAAGGAAGAACAAATTAAAATATTGGATGTAGTTTCAAAAACTCAAGGAAGTGTAGTTTTTACTTTGAGTGAGGCTGTTGATTTGACATTAAAAGATATATCAGTAATTTGTACTGCTGGAAAAAATATTAGTTTATTTAATTTATATACTGAAGATAATAAAACATATACTTTGACTACAAACTATTTTAAAAATGATTCATATGGACTTTATATTACTTTGCCAAATGGTAATATTATTAGTAAAGATTTTGGGACTGATTATGCTAATCCGACAGTGACGGATGTTGTAATAGAAAGAGTTTCTGATAAAAAAGCTACTTTAAAATTGTATGGTGTTGATGAAGGTGGATATTTATATTATATTTTAGAGGAATCTAATACAAGAAAAGTTCCAGATATATCGGATATAAAACAAAATGGAAAGTCTGAAAGTGTAAAAGTTGGTTTTAATGGCATTGCTATAGAAGGTTTAGAAGCTGAAAAAAGTTATAATCTATATTATGCTATAGAAGGATTTTTTGATAATATTTCAGAGATAAAGGGGCCATTTGAAGTTGCAAGTCAAATAAATGAAGAAAATCCGAGTAAATATTCAATAGTATATGCTAAAGAAGAAGTTAGTAATCATTTTGTATTTAAATTAAATCGTATACCAGCAAAAGAATTAACTTTAGACGATTTTGAAATTCATTGTCCAAGTGATAGTGGTTTAACTATAAAGGATGCAAAATTTTTTGTTAGCCCAGATTTATTGACTTATATAATAGATATTCCAAGCAATTATGGTCATAAAGATAATGAATATACAGTAAAGATTCAGGTATCAGAAAACGAAGTAATTGAAAAAGATTTTGTTACACATATGAATCCACCAGTAATTACTGGAGCAGTTGATGGAGTAGTTAGAAATTCTCTTAATTCTGCACAATTTACGTTTAATTCTGATGAGTCAGGAGAAGTATATTATGGTATTTATGAATGGAATGGCGGAATATATGATTATAATTCAACTACGCCATTTGCAAGTGATGTTATAACTGGAAAGATAAAAAGTAATAAGCAAAGATTAAATACTGGTGCTAATACTATTGATATAGATTTAAGTAATGTTGAAGTTACTAAATATACCAGAATTTGGGCATTATTTATTGATGATGTTGGAAATTATCGTGTAGGTTTCGTTGATCATTATAAAATTCCAGAGTTTGTAGAGCAAGTTCCGCCTACAACCGATAGTATTTTGAAAATAACTAGTTTTAAATATACTAATAATACAATTGAAATTGAATTTAATGAAGACGTTTTGTATAATATAATTTCGGATGATATAGAATTATCTGTGGTAGAAACAGGTTCTCTTCCTAATAAATTATTATATATAATAAATAATGATATTCCTAAAAAAGTTAGTATTAAAATTCAAAATTATACATTACCAACAGGGATTTATCAATTAACAATAAATGCTACAGATAAAAATGAAAAGAATGTTAAATTAGTTGAAAGAATAGAAATAAATTAAAGTATGTTAAAAGTCTAATTGAAAAAGGTTAGACTTTTTTTAATTTGTTTAAAGCAAAATAAATTTTTCTTTGTATTTGTGTTAGTTCAATAAAGATATATGTTGTAAGTAGTCTTCCAAAAATACAATTGATGTTTTATTATGTCAAGAGTAATAGGCTAAAAAATAATGAGCTTATTGTATGAAGAATTAGAATGGTTTTAGGTTATGTTCAAACATCAAGTGAAAAAATGGTATAATTTAAATGATTAAAGGTGGTTTTTATATGAAAAAATATAATATGAGCACAATTGAAGAATTTTTTGAATATTGTCAAAAAGAATTTAATTATGGTTGGATTGATCAAGATGGAAAAAAACATGAAGGTGTCAATGATGGTGAATCATATTCATTACAATCACCTAAAGAACTAATGTATAGTAAATTAGGAATATGTTGGGATAGGACAGAATTATATAGAGACTATTTTAAAAACATGACGAATTTGAGATATGAAACTTATTATCTATTGTATGAAGATGGAAAAGGTTGTTCAAGCCATACAATTTTAGTTTATTATAAAGATAATAAACTATATTGGTTTGAACCGATGTTTCAACATAAGGATTGTTATTATAGTGGAATTCGTGAATACAACAATCTAAATAATTTATTAACTGATTTTAAAGTTATATGGATAAAAAATGCTATTATATGTGGTATGATATCTAAAAGTTTTGATGAGAAAAATATACTCATTTATCAGTATAATAAACCTAAATACCATATAAACGGATATGAAATGAGAGAACATATAAATAATAGTAAATTTATAAAATTATGAGATGTAAAATGGGAAAGTATATGTTTCAACTATTAGTGTTAAGGTTTAAATAAAAGTATATCCAGTATTTGGCGGATTATAAAGGCTCATTAGAAAGTAGAATTTCTAATTAGTCTTTTTTTGATGTAATCAGTCTTGAGTCTTAAAAATATAATTTAGAGAGGAGTTGTTTATATGAATTTAATGGTCGAGAACTACAATAAAGAAGGAAAGGAAATTAATCCAAAAGAAATAATTTTAAATTCTCGTTTAATATATACATTATTAAAAAAGTATTTAAAAGAGGCATGAAAATAAAAACTATAAGCATCTCATTTTTGTATAAAAATGGTATTATGTAGTTGCAAGTTTTTTTACAAAAAATGCTTTTATAAAAGAAGGAGGAAAAAATATTAACGATATAAAAGCAGAAGTAAAAAAAATTAAAGCTCTTTATGTTCGTGTATCAACAGATGCTCAAGTCGATGGATATTCAATAGAGGCACAAATAGAATCATTAGAAGGTTATTTAAAGAGTCAAGGATGGTCTGATTATGAATTATATGCTGATCCAGGATTTAGTGGTAAGAACTTAGAAAGACCTGCAATTAGGAAGTTAATAAAAGACTGTGAAGATGGAAAAATTGATACGGTTTTAGTTTTCAAACTAGATAGACTATCTCGTAGTCAAAAAGACACTTTATATTTAATTGAAGAAGTATTTAATAATAATGAAGTTGGTTTTATCTCTGTTAGAGAAAGTTTTGATACAACTACTCCATTTGGTAAGGCAATGATTGGAATATTATCAGTATTTGCACAACTTGAAAGAGAAACTATTTTAGAGCGTACTAGAATTGGTCTTAAAAAACGAGCTGAAAATGGATATTGGCGAGGTGGAGGTAAAACTCCTTTCGCTTATGATTACGATAAAGAAGCAGGTATGCTTGTTGTTAATGAAGAAAGAAAAGTCATCTTTGATTTAATGAAAACATTAAGACTTCAAGGATATAGTTATAATGAACTTTCTAAAGTAACAGGATATGATGAAGCATGGATTCAAGGTATATTAAGTTCTAAAACTAATTTAGGGAAAATTCCATTCAAAGGTGAACTTTATGATGGTAAGCATGAGGCAGTAATTAGTGAAGAAGAATATCAGCAATTACAGATAATAGAAAAACAAAGAAGTAAAAACAAGCATGCAAGACATTATTTGTTATCAGGAAAAATTTATTGTGGTAATTGTGGAGCAAAGTATCGTTACCAAAAATGGGGACAAAGAATTATTTGTTATTGCTATTCTAGGCAAAAGAGTAAACCGAAACTAATCAAAGATCCGAATTGTAATAATATAAGACTTGATAGTTTTGAAATTGAGGATAGCTTCTTAAAACAATTATTTGTCATGTCTTTAAATGAAGAATTATTTAGGAGTACTTTTGGTTTATCTAAAACAAACGTTGTGGATGAGCTTAATATAAGACTTGATAAGACACAGAAAAAAATTGAAAACTTGATTCAGTTACTTTCAGATAATATAGCAAATGTAGAGATAAAATGCGAACTTGCTAAAAAAATTCATGAAAAGTCGAATATACTGAGTGAGTTAAAGGATATAAAAGAAAAAGAAAGAGTAACAAAAACTTATGATAAAATAAAAAATTTAGAAAGTGTTTGGAATACACTTGAGTTTAAAGAAAAACGAAATATCATAGAACAATTATTAGATAAAATAGTTGTAGATGGTAATACTTTAAAAATTTATTGGAATGTTAGTGAAAACTAACATAAAAAATATAGATTTTTCTCTACATATGTCTTAGTTTCCAATTAAACTCATTGAGATATTGATTTTTAAAGAAGATATTATTGTGCTATAAGATTCAGGAATAATTAGTTTTGTTAATATTTGTAATTTATTTGCTTTAAATGATTTTAATAGTTTTATTTTGTAAGGATCTGTATTTAAAAAGCCATTATATATTGTCATTATACTTATAATAAGGTTAATTAAAATTGACATTACAATTATTGAGTTTATATTTGCTCCTACCCATATAATTATAATTGGTCCTAAAGCAACTTTTGGAAGGGAGTTTATCATGGTTAAAAATGGATCAACTATTTTAGCTAGAATTTTGAATTCATATAATAGTATAGCGATAATGAATCCCAAAGATATTCCTAATAAAAAAGCAATAATTGTTTCATATAGTGTAGTCATAATATGAGAAAAAAGATTATAATTATTATATAACGATATAATTGTCTCAATTATTTTTTTTGGACTGGAAAATATAAATGGATTTATTACTTTTTTATTAGCAAGAATTTGCCAAGTTATTATAAAAAGAAAGGTTGTTAGTAATTGAATACTGATTACAATTCGTTTTTCTCTTTTTTGCTTTTTTATGAATTTTTTTTGTTCTTCAGACATTTATATCTAAGTCCTTCCAAATTTTATCGTAGTATTCCATGAATTTTTTATCTTTACGATTATTAATTGGGGAAGATGGATTATCTAGTTCAATATTATAAATTTTTTTGATTGTACTTGGTCTTTTAGATAAAACATATACTTTGTTGGACATACTAACACATTCTGATAAGTCATGAGTTACCATAATAGCAGTTTGATTTTCTTTTTTTAATATTTCATATACATCATTACTAATTGCGAGACGGCTTTGATAGTCTAAGGCATTAAATGGTTCATCTAATAAAAGAATATTGGGCTTTAAAGCTAGTGTTCTAATTAATGCTACTCTTTGTTTCATTCCTCCTGATAAACAATTAGGATATTTATCTTTAAAATCATATAAATTATATTTTTTTAGTAAAGATAAAACGTATTCTTGATTTTCTTTAGTGTTTATTTTTTGAATTTTAAGCCCAATTAAGCAGTTTTCATAAATAGTTAACCAAGGAAATAAACTGTCACTTTGAAACATATAACCAATTTTAAAATTCTCATCAGAAAAAGTTATATTTCCGCTACTAGGTGATTCTAGATTAGCAATGATATTAAGAAGAGTTGATTTTCCACAACCAGATGATCCAACTAAAGAGATAAAATCTCCTTTGTTAACTTCTATATTGATATCTTTAATAGCTGTAATTTCGCCATTTTTGGTGTGATATTTTTTAGATAAGTTGGTAATTTTTAAAATATTATTCATTATAAAAATTGTTTACTAATTCATTATATGGAACATAATTATCGATTAATTTGGCATCAATCATTATATTTTCTAAGTTTTTATAGCTTTCTTCAGTAATGAATGGATTTTCTAACCAAGAATCATATTTTTTGTAGTTATCAACAATAATAGTCAAGTCTTTTAAAGATATATCAGGAAATTGTGGTAATATAGTTTTAGCAATATCTTCTGAAGAATGTTCTTTTACGTATTGTAGTCCTTGATTAATAGCATTTGTAAAGTTTTTGATTATTTCATTATTATTTTTAATAAAACTTTTTCTGGCATAAAAAGCTGTATATGGTACTTCTCCAGAGAATGATCCAATGTTTCCAACAATATAACCATAACCTTCTTTTACTAAATTAGTAGCGTTGGGTTCAAATAAATTTACAAAATCTCCATCCCCTGCAATGAATGAACCAGATAGAGATGCAAATTCAACACTAGTATTAATATTTATGTCTGATTCTTTTATATTTTCATTTTTTAAAGCATTTAGAAAGTTAAGTACAGGCATTCCTCCTGATCTTCCAGCAAGTACTTCTTTTCCTTTTAAATCTTCAAGTTTAAAATCTTTGATATCTTTTCTTGAAACAATGAATTGTCCATCTCTTTTTGTTAAACCACTAAATGTTACTAAATAGTCTTCTTCCTTGCCATTATAAATGTATATAGCACTTTCAGGACCAGCAAATCCTATTTCAACGTCATTAGATAGTACTGCAGCGGATACCTTATCAGCACCACTTGTTAAGATTAATTCTAAATCAATGTTATTGTCTTTAAAGTACCCATTTTCAATAGCAACATAAAGTGGAGCATAAAAAGCGCTATGGGTTACTTCAGCAAGTCTTATATTGTCTATATTTTTAGTTTCTACCTTTTCATTCTTATTTAATTTAGCAATAGTGACAAATATGATTAATATTATTATAATGCCAATTAAAACTTTTAAAATTTTAGCTTTCAAATAAATTCCTCCTTTTTCTATAGGTATTATATTCATTTGTCCTGAAAGTGTTAAATTTGTGATATAATGGTTTTAGTAAAGGGTGGTTTCAATGGATTATATAAAAACCAGAACTATTATGACAAAAAGTGATCAAGGTAAACGTTGGTTTGGTATTGACTATCATATGAATTTATATAAGGGTTGTTCTTATGGATGTATTTATTGTGATAGTAGAAGTGATGCTTATCATATAGATAATTTTGATAAAATAACTTCTAAATTAAAAGCTTTAGAAATATTAGAAGAAGAACTGGCTAGTAAGCAATATAAGGGAGTTATAAGTTTTGGAACTTTAAGTGATCCTTATAATGAAGAAGAAGAAAAACATGAAATTACAAAAGGAGCTTTAGAATTAATTAAAAAGTATGGTTTTGGAGTTTCAATTGATACTAAAAGTGATTTAGTATTACGTGATATAGAACTATTAAAAGAGATTCAAGAAAATAATAATGTAATTATTAAGATAAGTATTACAACTTATAATGATGAATTAGCCAATTTTTTAGAGCCTAATGTTATTTCATCGACAAAAAGATTTAAAGTTGTAGAAGAATTAAATAAAAATGGTATTTATGCGGGAGTATTAATTACACCAGTATTACCTTTTGTTACAGATACAGAAGATAATATAAAAAGGTGTGTTGAAAAGTCAAAAATGAGTGGAGCAAAGTTTATTTATACTAAAATGGGAATGACTTTGAGAAAAAAAGTGAGAGAATATTATTATGAACATATTGATAAACTATACCCTGGGTTATCTAATGATTATCAAAGTGTATATGAAAAAAATTTGGTTTGTAATCCTCTTAGGTATCGAGATTTATTAGAAGTATTCATTAATGAATGTAATAAAAATCATATTTTATGTGATATGAGTGAGATTATTGCAGATTATAAAAGAGAAATTCCTACAAGAGAACAAATTAGTTTATTCTAATTTTTTTTTGCCAATTTTTTCTAAGCTAAAAAAAAGATAAATGATTATATTAATAATGTGGAGGTGTTATGATGACTGAAAAAGAATTGTTATATATAGAGGACGCAGTCAATCATGAAATTTATATGATTCAAACTTGTTATGAAGTTAGTGATTGTTTATCTGATAAATCACTAATTAAGTTAGTTAATAAAATGATAAAAAAACATGAAAATCTTTTAGAAATGTTTATGGAAATTTTATAGGAGGTATAATTATGGATGATAAATTTTTAATGGAAAATTTATTGTATACTAGTAAAGTATTAAATGATTTATATATGCATGGAGTTATTGAGTCAAGTAACGAGAAAGTTATGCAGCTTTTTAATAAGGCAATTAGTGAGACTTTAAAGATGCATAATGAGTTGTATAAGGGAATGGAAAATGTAGGTTTTTATTCTGTTTCTAGTGTTGATGATTCTAAAATTAAAGAAACCAAGAAAAAGTTAGAGTGTTGTTGTAAAGAAAGTAATATAGAAGAGGAAGAATAACTTCCTTTTTTTAATATTTTAGGTATAATAATGGAGGTGTTTTTATGAAGTTAAGAGATTTTTTTAATTCATCATATTTAGATAAAGTGTTTATAATAGAAAAACAAGAGCATGATGAAAAAGAATATTATGAAATTAGACAGAATGATTCATCTTTAAATATTTTGTTTTATTCTTTGCTTTTTCCAAATGTACAGTCTTTCTTTTTTTTAGAACTTTTTAATTTATTTCAAAATTTGTATTGTAATGATGAAAATTCAAAGTTTCTTTATCAAAGTTATAGTCAAGCATTCACAACATATGGTTTAAAAAAATTAGCTAAATATGGTTTTATTGAATTAATTTTATGTAAAAAGGAGAAAAAAGTTGATTTATCTTTTTTTAAAAGTACCATGGATCCAAATTTTAGAAATTATGAAAATTATTATGTAGATATGTTTAAAATTTATTTTTATAAGGAAAAATCATTTACAATAAAAAATTTAGAACTTGTTTATGAGATGGCTAATTTTATGGGAGCTGATACTTCTATATATTGTCCTTATATAAAAAATAATTGTCTTTATTTAAAGTTAGATAAAAAGTTTATTTTATCGCATATTAAGTCAGGCAAATTTAAGAAAAATTTAAAATTAAAAAGCAAAATTATTAATTTATTTTTGGAAAATTTAAAAGAAGAATTTTTAAGTGAAGAAGATATGATAAGAACAAGAAAAAAAGATTAAAATTTTGTTTACTTATTTTTAATGATTATTGCTTTAAAAAATTGTAAAAAAATTGTATAATAATGTCTAAGGAGGAAAAACAAATGAAAAAAATAAAGGGATTGTTAGTTGTTTTTGTATTTTTATTATTAATGCCTTTGACAGTTTTTGCTGAAAATGAAAAAATAAATGTATATATATTTAAAGGTGAAGGCTGTGGTTATTGTGCAAAAGCTTTAACTTTTTTTGAAAGCTTAGATGACGAGTATAAAAGCTATTTTAATTTAGTAGAAAAAGAAGTATGGAATGATGAAGAAAATGCTTCTAAGATGCAAGAAGTTGCCAGTTATTTAAATGAAAGTGTTAGTGGAGTTCCATATATAATTATTGGAGAAAAAACATTTCAAGGCTTTACTGAAGAATATAAAGAAGATATAAAAAAAGCAATTAAAGCTGGTTATGAGAATAAAGATGGAAGTTATAAAGATGTAGTAGCACCTATTATAGGTGGGGCTTCATTGCCTAAAAAAGAAGATGGTAGTAATTCAGCAGTAGCAATAGTGGTTATTGTTGCATTAATTGCAGGAATAAGTTTTTTAATTTATATGGCTCGTGAAGATACAGAAGTAAATGATAGAACTAAAAATTCTTCTAATAGTACTTCAACTAAAAAAACAACAACAAAAAAGAAATCAAATAAAAAATAAGGCATTAAGAATGCTTTATTTTTTTTGATTATTAAAGTATTTAATTAGATCTATAGTGCTAGATAAAATTAATAATGATCCAACTATAATAAAGATAATATTTTCAGCTAAAATAGTATAAAGTCCTATTCCCACAAGGATGATACCAATAGTTAATGTGATAAATGTACGATTATCAATAGATGTTTTTATTTTATTAAGACCATTAATAATTAAGATTAAACCAATTATAAATCTTAAAAAAGCTTCTATAGCACTAGCCAGTAGAATAATTATTATTCCAATAAAGACAGTTGTCACTCCTAATATTAAGTGAGTATTGCTCTCAATTTTTAATTCGTTTTTTAAGCGATAATAATTTAATAAATTAAAGCCACCAAATAAAGCTATTATGATACCAAGGCAATAACAAATTATAATGACAGCTTTACTTGAATTTGTTACAAGAATAATGCCAGTAACTAGCAAAATTATAGCACTAATTAATTCATAATTTATTTTTTCTTTTTCTTTTCTTTTTTGGGGTTTAATTAACGTTGTTTTTTGTGACTTCATTAAATCTTCCTTTCAATTTTATGATACTAGTTATTTTATTAATTATCAAGTAGAAAAAAGAGATGGGCTGTGTTATAATAAAAAAAAATAAAAAGGGGATATTAAAAATGTTAAAGAATGAACAGATTTTAAAAATTTTAAAAAAATATGGTTTTTATTCTTTGAATAGAGCACCTTACCTTTATTGTAAAGAGGATAAATGGGGGGTTTGTTTTTCGTGGCCTAATCTTCATTATGGTAATTTAGAGAGAGTTTTATTCTTTAACGATGAACTTGCTTTGGAAGAAGAAGTGTTTAAATACTGGTGGTATTTAAATAATAAAAATAAATATAGTATCGTTGTGGAGTTTGATGATTATGAAATACTGAATCCCAAAGTTTTTTATAGATATAAAAATGCAATTTTGACTATGGATCTGATGAAAAATTTTGAAAAGGAAAAAGGGTTGATTGTAGACGAAGGGGTTTTGTTAAAGAAAAAGCAATTTTTTCGAACCGCCGAAATTTTAATATCTATTTTAAAAGAAAAATTTAGAATACAAAATGAGACTTATTTTGAAGTTTTAGGACTATATAAAACTTTAAAGGCATTAAATAAAGAATATGAGAAAAAAATTAATGAATATAATAAATCAAAAACAGAGGTCTTTGATGGTTGTGAAACTTTAGATGATTATGATGGAAGTGAAAATTTTTCGGAAGTTTTATTACATAAATTATCTTCTTTAGAAACATTTGAAGAGATAAATAGTTTTATAGGTGAGTTATTGTTATATTTAAAAGATTTGGATTTAAGTGAAGTTAATTTACATAATCTTTATTTATTAAACTATTATCCTTTTCAAATAGAAGATATGAAGAAAAAAATTGATATTTTAGATCAATCAATTAAAAATAAAAAAAAGATTTTTAATGCTAAACAAAATATTTTAGAAGAAATTAATAAAGTTGATAAAGAAAGTAATTGTAAACAATTATTAGATATTAATTTGTATGTTAAAAATGAAAGAAAACTTATTTTAGAAAAGTATGACAACTGTGAAAATATAGAGCGAGATTTTTTAGGAGATTATTTTATAAATGTGGATAATTTAAAAATTAATATTCCAGACGTTTTAGAAAGTGGAGAAGATTGTACTTCTTTTGAAAGAGAAGAATTACTTAAAGATTTACAATTGAAGTATGACAGGTTATCAAAAATAGAAAAAGATGCTAGTCATATAGCTACATCTTTTTTGAGTGAATGTTTAAATTATTTAATTAATATTAAAGGTTTTGACCAAATGAGTACAAAAGAAATAATTGAACAATTAACTAAAGATAAAAGTATAAATTGTTTTAATGAAGCTTTTAAACTTTTAGATAATTATTTAAATACAAAGTATAGAGTAAAATATATGAGTATTTTAAAAGTTACTTCTTTTGAAAATTTTATTGAATCTTTAAAAGAAACAATAAATATTTTAGGTGAGATAGATATAAAATTAGATTATGGATTTATTGGATATAATAAAACATTAGAAGCTGGAGTTATTGTATTAAATTTAAAGAATTTTAGTCATTTAAATCAAAATATTTCTTATATATTTCAAGTAAAGCCTAGTATTTCAATTTATTATTCACCAATTCAAATAGTTAGATCTTTGGATATTGTGAATTATGAAGAATTTGTTGTAAAAGATAAACCAACGATATTTTTGATAAAAGATAGAGTTGCTTTTCAATCAAAAAAACAACCTAAGAGTGTAATCAGATATGAAAAAAATAAGTTTATACAAAATGATGATTTCACAATTATAACAGATATGAAAGAAATGAATAAATGTATTTATTATGAAAATTTTGTATCTTTAAAAGAAAAATGATAATATAACGAAAAGAGGGGATTAAATGAAGACTGAAAATAAAGAGTACAAGGGTTTATCTGGTAAATTTAAAAGTTATTATGACGCTCTTTTAGATTTTGCGACAATTTTGAGAAATAGTGATGGAAAAAAAAGAAGTAAGATTATTATAGATTTATTATTTTTAATTTTTATTACTTGTATTTTAAAAATTCCTTTTATCTTTGTTAGAAATTTAGGAGATAATTTAATTGAAATTATTTCAGCGGCTAATATTACAGTTTTAGCTATTTGGGGACTAATTATTGAATTTATTTATGTAATTGTGGCTCTTTCATTTTTTATTAAAACTTTAAGAAAGTGGATTAGTAGTATTAGTTAAGAAGGTATTTTGTTGCAAAATACTTTTTTTTGATGTATAATTCAAACGTTATTTAAGAGGTGTTGTTTATGGATAAAATTATAAATATAGCTGTAGTTGCTCATGTTGATGCTGGTAAAAGTACTTTAGTAGATGCATTGTTACAACAAAATGGAGTTTTTAGTGATCGTGATGAAAAAGTAGATTGTGTTATGGATAGTAATGACATTGAAAGAGAACGTGGTATTACTATTTATTCTAAGAATTGTGCTATTCGTTATAAAGATATAAAGATTAATATTGTCGATACTCCTGGTCATGCTGATTTTTCTAGTGAGGTTGAGCGTGTTATTAAAACTGTTGATACAGTTGTTTTATTAGTTGATTCGGCAGAGGGCCCAATGCCTCAGACTAGATTTGTTTTAAAGAAAGCTTTAGAACAAAATTTAAGACCAATTTTGTTTATTAATAAAATAGATAAAAAAGATGCTAGACCTTTAGAAGTTGTTGATATGACGTTTAATTTATTTATGGATTTGAATGCTACAGATGAACAACTTGATTTTCCAATTATTTATGGAGTTGCAAGAGATGGGGTTGCTAAAAAGTCTCTAGATGAGGAATCTAATTCTATTGCACCACTGCTTGACACAATTTTAGATATTGTTAAACCATTTGAAGGAAATGAAAATGATTCTTTACAATTACAAGTATCAAATCTTGGATATGATGAATATATTGGTCGACTTGGGATTGGAAGAATTACGAAAGGTTCTATTAAAACTGGTCAGGTTGTATCTTTATCTAAGAATGATGGAAGTATAACTTCGTTTAAAATTACAAAGTTGTTTGTTAATGAAGGATTAAATAAAGTTGAGAAAAATGTTGCTTATTTTGGAGATATTGTTACTGTTGCAGGATGTAGTGATATATCTATTGGAGATACGATTTGTGATAAAGATAATGTTTGTCCGCTTCCTCCAATTGAGATAGAAAAGCCAACATTATCAATGAATTTTTTAGTTAATAATTCGCCATTTGTAGGAAAAAGTGGAAAGTTTTTGACAACTAGACATATTAAAGATCGTTTGGAAAAGGAATTAGAAACTAATGTTGGATTAATTGTGGAAGAACTTACTAATGCTGATGGTTTTAAGGTTAGTGGTAGGGGAGAGTTGCATTTATCAATTCTTTTAGAAAATATGCGTCGAGAAGGTTATGAGTTGTCAGTTTCTAAACCTCAAGTATTGATGGAAGAAAGAGATGGAAAGAAATATGAACCTTTTGAAAAAGTAATTATAAATTGTCCAGAGGAATATTCAGGCACTGTTATAAGCGATATTCAAGAAAGAAAAGGCCAACTTTTAGTAGTTTCTAGTGAGAATAATCAAGCTCATTTAGAATTTTCGGCACCAACAAGAGGTTTAATTGGTTATCGTAGTGCTTTTATTACAAATACTCGTGGAGAAGGAATTTGCGTACGTAGTTTTGAAGAATATAAGCCATATGTTGGAGAAGTTACAAGACGTAAAAACGGAGTTTTAGTGTCAATGGAAAATGGTAAAGCTCTTGGTTATTCTTTATTTAATTTACAAGAACGTGGTACTTTAATAGTTGAACCAGCAACAGATGTTTATGTAGGAATGATTGTGGGAATTCATAATCGTGATAATGATTTAGATGTTAACCCATGTAAGAATAAGAATTTAACTAATACAAGAAGTAGTGGAGCTGATGAAGCAATTAATTTAGTTACTCCAAAAAAATTTACTTTAGAAGAAGCTTTAGAATTTATTGAAGACGATGAATATGTTGAGGTAACACCAGATGACATTCGTTTACGTAAAGAATATTTAGATCCAAAAGAGAGATATCGAAAAAAGAAATAGAAATTTATCTATTTTTTTTATGTTATAATGTCATAGGTGATTATTCATGAATGAAAAAGTTTCTTGTTACACTAAAATTCAAAATAGAAAAATAAGAAAAAAATTGTATAATTTAAATAAGTATTTATTAAAACAAAATGAGAAAGTTTCTTATGCTTATAAAAATTTGGTAACAGGAGATTTTTTTACATTTAATTATGATATTTGTTTTTATGCTGCTAGTTCTATTAAGTTTTTAGTGGCCTTATATATTTACCAAAAAGCAGAAAAAGATGATAAAATATTAGATGAAAAAATAATTTTAAAAGAAGAAGATTTTAAATTAGGTAGTGGAGTTCTTAAAAATAATAAAGAAAAATTGGAATATACAATTCGTGAATTAATTTATTTTTGTTTAAAAGAAAGTGATAATACTGCCTATATAAAGTTGGTTTTGTATATTACAAAAGAAAAATTAATTGAATTTGGTAAATCTTTAGGTGCTTTGCATACTTTAGAAGGTGTAGATTTATTTGGAATTGTTAATTCGTTTGATATGATGATATATTTAGAAGCTTTATATAAGTATTTTAATTTGAATACAATTCTTAGTAAAGAATTAAAAGAATATATGATAAATCCAGGTTATGAAATTATTACTCCAAAGAATTTGAATAATAAAGAGTTTGTCAAAAAATATGGAAGTTTTGGAATAGCTTATCATGAGGTAAGGATTGTGTATGATGATATTCCATATATTTTAATTGTTTTAACACAAAAAGATAAATTAAAAGAATATGTTAAGAAAAAATATGTAAATTGTGTTGCTCGAAAAATAGCTAACATTCACAGATATATTTGTAAAGCAATGAAAAAATAGTATTATATGTTATAATTAATATGGTGATAAAATGTATTTATTTAAGAAAAAATGGGATTATAAAAAAGATTCTATTTGGATGGGTTTTATTTTAGAAAAAAAACAATATTCTTATTATTATAGTGGTAAAGAAATTTCATATAAATATTTAAATAGAAGAACTAAAAAAAATCTAGATGACGAAAATAAAAAATTGAAAGATAATCCAATTTTAATGGAAGAAAAGATTAAAGAAAGTATTCAAGCAAAAAAAATTCGAGAAAGATCTGATTATTTAGAAGCTAAGGGATATAGTTGTGAGTCTTTTGAGTATTCAGGGGATGGAACAGGGACAATGTCTAAAGAAATGGAATCATTTTTAACAAATTTAACTACCAAAGAAAAAGTTTTAATAGGTATTCATCGAGTAGGCGGATGTACGTTTGATGGTATTAAAGACATATTAATAAATGGTTTAATAATTTCAGGGCATTTAGGTTCAGGCGTAGTATCTTCTGTTTCATTAAGTGATAATGTATCATATTATCCTGATAATAAAACAATTATAAAGGAATTAATGTATGCAGACTTATATAAAGGGTCTGAGGGCTCTATTTTAATTGAGATACCTGATGAGGATTTAGAAAAAGAAATTTGTTTTGAGGATGAAAATGGATTTAAACGATTAAATCCTAAATATATTATTGGATTTGTTCCCGTTGAAGAAAATCATCATATTAGCAAAATTATAAAAGCTAATGATTTTAAACTAGAAGAGACAGTTATAGATATAGATAATCAATATTTATATAATTATGATTTTTATTCTGATTTAGATTTCAATTATGAAGAAGATGAAACTAATGGATTAAAAAGATAATTAATTTGCATTTTTAAGTAATTATTTGTATACTAATCATAATTAAAAGGAAGTGCAATTATGGAAAGAACATTTACAGAACAAGAATTGGTTAGAAGAGAAAAATTAAAAAATATCAAAAATCCTTATCCAGAAAAGTATGAAGTAAATTATGATATTTGTGATGCCGCTAAATTAGAAGATGGAGTTACAAATGTACGTGTTGCTGGTCGTATTATTTTGATGCGTAAGATGGGAAAAATGTCATTTTTGACAATAGGTGATATTGAAGGTAAGATTCAAATTTCTATTAAGTTAGATATGGTAGGAGAAGAAAAATATCAAGATTTTAAAGATAATTTTGATTTAGGAGATTTTATTGGAGTTGAAGGAGAAACTTTTACAACTCACACAGGTGAAAAAACTATTAGAGTAAGTAGTTTTGAATTTTTAGGTAAAGCTTTAAAACCACTTCCAGAAAAATTTCATGGTTTAGAGGATATTGAAACTATTTATCGTAATCGTTACGTTGATTTAATTAGAAATGAAGAAGCTAAAAAAGTATTTTTGCTTCGTTCAAAATTTGTTCGTGAGATTAGGAATTTTTTAGATGAACATGGTTATATTGAAATTGAAACACCTATTTTAAACAATAAAGCAAGTGGAGCATTAGCAAAACCTTTTATTACACATCATAATGCTTTGGATATTGATTTATTTTTAAGAATTGCTCCAGAAACTTATTTGAAAAGAGCAGTAGTAGGAGGATTTACGAAAGTTTTTGAGATTGCAAGATGTTTTCGCAATGAAGGAATGGATCAAACGCATTTACAAGATTTTACAATGATAGAAGGATATGGAGCTTATTTAAATTATGAAGATAATATGAAGTTTTTAAAAGGAATGCTACAAACTATCATTAAACGTATTTTTGGGACTTTAGAGATCCAAGTTGGTGATAAAGTAGTTGATTTGAGTGGAGAGTGGGAAGCAGTATCTTTTCGTGATTTAATTCTTCGTTATATAGATATTGATATTGAAGTATATAATACTAAGGAATCTTTATTAAATAAAATTAAAGAAGAACAATTGGTAATTGAATCAGAAACACCATTAGAAAATTTAGGATTTGGAAATTTAGTTGATCAATTATATAAAAAAGTGGCTCGTCCTTATATAGTAAATCCAATTTTTTTAATCAAACATCCAACGGAGTTATCACCTTTGGCTCGGGCAAATGACGATAATCCAGATATAACTGATCGTTTTCAGTTAGTTATTAATGGTGCCGAAATAATTAATGCTTATTCAGAACTTGTTGATCCTCAGGAACAAGAAAAGAGATTGCTTGCTCAAGCAGAATTAAAAGCTCAAGGGGATGAGGAAGCAATGCCAATGGATTATGATTATATAGAGGCAATGGAATATGGTATGCCACCAATTTCAGGATGGGGAATAGGGATTGATCGATTAATACAACTTTTAACAAATTCAGAAAATATTAAAGATTGTATTTTATTTCCTTTAATGAAGCCAAAAGATTAATTAAATTTTAAAAAAAGCCATAATTTGGCTTTTTTTTGTATTATTTTGTGCTATAATTTTAAATAGGAGGTCGAGTTAGATTGAAAAAGATAAAAAATATGTTTGAAAAACATGATTTAGTTAAAATTGTGTTATTGGCTATCTTAATAACTGTTGTATTAACTTGGATTATTCCTTATGGCTATTTTACAGGTAGTGAATTTTCAGATTATGGATTAAGTAGACAAGGTCTAGCTGATATTTTACTTTCTGGGGTTTATAGTGCTAACTTTTTTTTACAGCAACTTCTTTTTATAGCATTTTTAGGAATTTTCTATGGAGTAATGTCAAAAACAAATGGTTATAAGGCCCTAGTTAATAATATTGCTAAAAAATTTGAGGGAAAGGAAAAAGCATTTGTACTTATTGTATCGCTATTTATAACCTTATTAACAACATTTTTATCGCAAAGCTTTGTAGTATTAATTTTTATACCATTAATAATTAATATTATAAATAAACTTAACTTAGATAAAATAACAGCATTTTTATGTACTTTTGGTTCAATGTTAATAGGTATAATTGGTGCTACTTATGGAACTGAAGGATTATCTTATTTTATTAGTTATCTAAATTACTATCAGGAAGTAAAAATAACTTTAGAATTAGGTATACGTTTTGGTATTTTAGCTTTTGCATTTTTTGTATTTAATTTCTTTACAATTCGTCATGTTAAAAAGGTTTTATCTTCTAAAAAGAAAGAAGAAAAATTTGATGATTTGTTTGAAGTTGAAGAGGTAAAATCTAAAAAAGTAAAAACATGGCCAATAGTATTATTCTATTTTGTTATTTTTGTATTTACAATTCTTGGATATGTTAAATGGAATGATAATTTTGGAATTACTATTTTTGATAGTTTTCATAAATGGTTAACTGAATTATCTATTGGTGATTATACAATATTTAAATATATTTTAGGTAATAATGCTGCAGCTTTTGGAGCATGGGACTTATATACGATTAATATTGTATTAGCTATTATAATGCTTATTTCAATAATAATTTATAAAATTAAATTTGATGAATTAATTGATAATGCTACTGAGGGTTTAAAGAAAATGATTAAACCAATGGCAATACTTTTATTAATATATGTTATATTTGTTATTATCTATTGGGCACCATTTACAGTAACTATTTCTAATTGGTTATTAGGTCTTAGTGAAGGATTTAATCCATTTTTAACTTCTATTTCTGCCTTTATTTCTTCTTTGTTCCATATTGATTTTGGATATACAGGTTATGTTTTAGGAGATGTAATGGTAAATAGTTTTGGCGAATCATTTAATATTGCTTTTGTTATTTATATAGTTATTAATGGTTTAGTTCAATTTATAGCACCAACAAGTGCATTAGTTATGCTTGGATTGGCATATTTAGAAATTCCTTATAAAAAATGGTTTAAACATATTTGGAAATTCTTTGTTATAATGTTAATTTTTGTTATTGCAATATTTGCATTATTAACTTATTTATAAGAAATTGCTATCTTTTTGATAGCTTTTTTATATTTATGTGATAATATTAAAAAGTAAGGAAGTGAAATTGATAATGGCTATATGGAGCAAATTATTTTCATTAAAAAAAGCAGAAGATAATAAAATAGAAAATATAAATTCTTGTTATAAAGGAGAACTTTCAAATGGAATGTTTAGATTTAAGGGAATTTATGGAAGTTCAGTAGAGAATAAAGCTTTTGGTGATGATATCAATTTATTTGTTCAAATTGATGTTAAGAAATGCGATACTTATGGGATGCAAAATGATGATTTATATGAGTGTATTGTAACTTATTCTCATCCTGGGAGAGCATATTTAGGAGATAATACTTCTAAAGAGATATTTCGAGGTTTTCTTAGTAATAATGAAATTAAAGTATTTGCTAGCTTTAATATTGAACGGATGAAACGTGATCAATTATATGCTGAATATGTATTAAGAGAATTATTTAATAGAGATTATTTAATAAAAATTCATAATAATACTTATATACAAAATAGTAATACTTCTACAGGAAATTATATTGGGGGTATTGTAGAAACTGAAGATGGATTATCAATTAAATTAGATGAGAAAATTGGAGAACTTGTTGATAATTCTGCTTATGTTATTGAACAAAAAGAGTCTTTTAAAGACATTTTAAAGAAAGAAAAAATTTCTCATTTACATGATAAAATGGAGCAAATTATAGGTTTAAGAAATAAATTAAAAATGGATGCTAAGTTATCTGAATTTCAAAATGAACAATTAAATTCTTTAGAAGAAAGTATTAGAATGCTTTTGAATTCACTTGATGATCAAAGTAAAAAGGATTATCTTAATTCTATTTCTGATTCAGAAGTACAAGCATATTTTAGAAAGTTACAACCAATGAATGATGAGGAAACTTTTGGGCAAAGAAAATAAAATTATTAATATAAATGATAAAATTTTATTTTTTTTTTAATCATTAATGTTTTGCGTTTGTATTTTGTAATTCGAATCAAGGACTTATTTTCTTTATTATAAATGATAATTCATTTTTCTAAAGTTTTTTAAATAAGTTTTTTTTATTTATAATTAATTTTACAAGCATTGATTTAAAAATATTATTAAGTATTTTTTATTGTATTAATATTTAAAGCTGTTATAATAAGTATATAAAAATAAAGAGGGTAATAAACATGGAAAACAAAAAAAGAATAATAATGTTAAGTGTGATA
>CANPJT010000007.1 GCA_947574255.1 uncultured Mycoplasmatota bacterium | reverse complement strand
AAGCTTTTCCAAGTAAAAATGATGGATATGAAGTAAATAATGTGACTTGTGAAAACGGAGCTACTGCTGAATGGAATATAGAAAATTGGGGATTAGTAAATATAAACTCAAATGGTACAAAGAAGATAAAATGTAATATTGATTTTAAAGAAGAAGTGACTCTAGTAAAATATTTAAAGAATCTTAATTCAGAAGAATTAGTAGAAGACGAATATGGTAATTTAAGATATATAGGAGGAAATCCCAACAATTATGTGTCATTTAATAACGAATTATGGCGAATAATAGGAGTAATGAAAGATATAGAGAATCCCGATGGAAGTAAGGAAAGTAAAGTCAAATTAATAAGAAATGAAAGTATAGGACAATATTTATGGGATAATAAACCAAAAGGAACAGAATCATCAACCAGTGAATATGGAAGTAATGATTGGAGTGATAGTGCTTTACAAAAAGTCTTAAATGAGGGAGCATACTACAATAGAACAAATGGAGATTGTCCATATGGAGTTAATGGAGCAACAAGGACATGTGATTTTACAAATAATGGATTAACTGAAGAAGCAAAGAGCATGATAAGTGAGAGTGTGTGGAACTTGGGAGGATATAATAACCTTAATGATGGAACAACAAAAAAGTATTATGAAGCAGAAAGAGGAAGTATGGTATATAGTGGAAGACCGATTAAATGGTCAGGAAATGTTGGCTTAATATATCTAAGTGATTATGGATATGCAACGAGTGGCGGATTAAATAGAAATTATTGTTTAAATTCAAGTCTAGCCAATTGGGATGAAAGTACATTAAGTGATTGTATCAATAATGATTGGTTGATAAAAACAAGTGTTCAGTGGACATTAACACCATATTCATCTGGCTCTTATAGTATATTTGTTATTTCTGGTGCAGGTTATGGTGATGCTGGTATTTCCAATGTTAGTGGTGGTGGCTGGCCTTATATTGTTCATCCAGTTGTATATCTAAATTTAAATATTAAGATTGAAGGTGAAAATGATGGAACAAGTACTTCACCGTTTGTTTTAAAAGCTAATTAAAATATTTTTAATTGAATGTTATATATAATTGACAAATTTATCAGAATAATAGATAATTGCTATAAATAAGTAAAAAGTTTTATTAATATTAGGGGATGATTTTAATTGAATATAGAAGTTAATCGAGAAAGTGTTTGTGCTGGGGATGATATTGTTGGTCATAAAAAAGTATATCAGTTAGTTAATAATGCAACATATGAGGATTTATTTAATATATTGAAAAAAGATCATTTTTTTCCTCATGTTGCTAGCGATAATGAAGTGTGGGTTATGACTTCTAAACATTATTGGTGTATATTTTCATATTATACAAAAACTGGCAAAATTTTAACAGGATTATGTGAGAAATCCTTGAAAGATATATGTGCTTCATCTGGTAAGGTATTTTTTGAATACTATAGTAGTCCAGAGAAATGGAAAAAAAGAATATATGAAATGTACAATATAGATGCTAATGCAATTATTTTTGATGGTGGCAATTATCGTAGTTTAGTAAATGATGGTTTTGATAAAGAAATAAAGTATTGTGATGCTCTTATGAAATAGGTTAGTTTTTAAAAAATAAATTATTATAAAAAATCTATTTTTTTTAATTTATTTTTTACATTGAAAATAAAATATAATTGACAAATTTTTCAGAATAATAGATAATTAATATAGATGAAGATAGGTGGTTATAATGACTAAAGATAATAAGAAAACGGTTATTGTTTCAGCAGTAATAGTAGGATTATTTATTGTTCTTGTAGTAGCTACTAGTTATGCGTATTATACTACTAATGTAAAAAATGATAATGCAGATAAGAGAGGATTAAATGTAACTACTCCAGATATAAGGGCTATTTTTTCTGATAATGACCCAGCTATTAATATTACTAATATGGTTCCAGGAGATATTTTTACAAAAAATTTTACTTTAGAAAATACAGGTAATGTTACACTTAATTATAAAATTGTAGTTAATGAAGTTAGTAATAATTTTACAAGAAAAAGTGATATTGAAGTAGTGTTGAAAGAAAATAATGTTGTTAAAAAAACGACAAACTTTCCAAGTGCAACAGGCCCTTTAAGTGATGAATTATCTATTGCTCCAGGTGTTACTAAATCTTATACAGTTACTATTGAATATAAAAATAACCCTACTGATGATCAAAGTGAAGATATGGGGAAATCAGTAAGTGGTAAAATTTTTATAGAAGACGTATAAAAGAATAAATGGGATATAGGTGACTATATCTTATTTTTATGGAGGTAAAAGATGAATATAAAAAGAGAATTGGCATTAAAGTTAAATGTTAAGGAATCGCAAGTTGAAGCGGTTTTAAAGTTATTGAGTGAAGATTGTACTATTCCGTTTATAGCAAGATATAGAAAGGAAGCAACTGGAGCTCTTGATGAAGAACAAATTGGTTTAATAGACGAACAGTATAAGTATTTATGTAATTTAGAGAAGCGTAAAGAAGATGTAATTCGGTTAATTAAAGAGAAAGATTTGTTAACACCAGATTTAGAAGAAAGTATTTTGAAGTGTGAAAAGTTAATTGAAGTAGAGGATTTGTATCGACCATTTAAGGAAAAGAAGAAAACTAAAGCAACTGAAGCTATTAAATTAGGTTTAGAACCTCTTGCAAAGAAAATTATGACTTTTCCAATGACTGGAGATATTGATTCTTTAGCAAATGGTTATAATATGAGTGTAGAAGATGCGATTAAAAATGCTTCTTATATTATTAGTGAGTGGATTAGTGATAATGCTTCTACACGTAAATGGGTGCGTAACTATATTTTTAATACTGGAGAAATAGTAGTAAAAAAGAAAAAAAATAGTGTTGATGAGAAAAAAATTTATGATATGTATTATGAATTTCAGGACCGAATTAAGTATATAAAGCATTATCGTGTACTTGCAATTAATCGAGGCGAAAAAGAAGGAATTTTATCAGTTTCTTTAAGTTTTTCTAAAGACGCAGTTTTTGATAACTATAAAGAAAGAGTAATTAAGAATAAAAAATCTTTTGTAGCTGATATTGTGGAAGAAGCGATTAAAGATGCTTTAAAGCGTTTAATTTTGCCAAGTATTGAAAGAGAAATAAGAACCATGTTGACAGATGCTGCAAGTGAGGCGGCAATTAGTACTTTTAAAGATAATTTGGAAAAGTTATTAATGACTAAACCAATTAAAAATAAGACAGTCATTGGTTTTGACCCAGCATTTCGTACTGGATGTAAGTTAGCTGTTTTAAACCCATATGGTGAGGTTTTAGAAATTGCCACAATTTATCCACATGAGCCACATAATAAAAAAGAAGAAGCAACAAAAGTTTTAAGAGATTTAATTTCTAAGTATAATGTTGATATTATTGCTATTGGTAATGGTACAGCGTCTCGAGAAAGTGAATTTTTTGTGAGTGATGCAATTAAAGGGTTAAGTGTTAAATATAATATCGTTAGTGAAGCAGGAGCTAGTGTTTATTCAGCAAGTAAACTGGCTATAAATGAGTTTCCTGATTTAACAGTAGAAAAACGTAGTGCTATATCAATTGGAAGAAGAATTCAAGATCCATTATCAGAGCTTGTTAAAATCGATCCTAAATCAATTGGTGTAGGAGAATATCAACATGATGTAAATCAAAGTAATCTTAGTGATGCTCTTGATTTTACAGTTTCAAAAATAGTTAATGAAGTTGGAGTAAATATTAATACTGCAAGTTCGAGCATTTTAAAGTATATTTCAGGATTGAATAAAAAGTGTATTGATAATATAGCAAAATTTAAAAAAAATAAAGCATTTAAATCGAGAGAAGAGATTAAAGGAATAAGCGGAATAAGTGATAAAGTTTATGAGCAATGTATTGGATTTTTAAGAATTAATGATGGTGATAATCCATTAGATAAAACAAAAATTCATCCAGAAAGTTATGAAATAACTAATCAATTATTAAAAAAATTAAATTTAGACATAAAAGATATGGCAAAAGAAGAGTTTAAAAATAAATTAAATAGTGCTCAAAAAGAAAGTTTAAGTCAAGAATTAAAGGCTGATATTTATACAATAAATGATATTATTATAGAGTTATTAACACCTGGTTTAGATCCTAGAGATAGTTTAGATGATGTTTTACTTAAAAGTGATGTTTTAACAATTGATGATTTAAGTGAGGGAATGGAACTTACAGGAACTGTTAGAAATGTTGTATCTTTTGGGGCTTTTGTTGATATTGGTCTTCATAATGATGGACTTATTCATATTTCTAAATTAAGTAAAGATTTTGTTAGTAATCCTTTAGAGGTTATTCATGTAGGAGATATTATCACTTGTTATGTTGATAAAATAGATAAAGAAAAGGAGAAAGTTAATCTAACACTTATATAATATTTTTGATATAATAAAGATATAAAGGAGGATTTATGAAAAGAAAGTATTCTACATTGATTCTCTATTTTTTATTTTTTATTTATTTAGAATTAATAAGTAAAATTTTAATGTTTAATAAATTACCTACGTTAAAATTCATAATAGTTATTTTGTTTAGTTTGACAATATCTTTAATTTTTTATTTATTTACTAGTTTGTTTAAAGAAAAAAAACAACATTTTATAGTTATATTATTAATCATAATTATTTCTGTTTTTTATATATTTAATTATTTATATTTTTCTTTATTAACTGTGCCATTTTCGATAAGTACTTTAGAACTTGCCAGTCAGGCAATGGATTTTTATCAAATTGGATTTCATTTGTTTTTTACAAAAATAATAGATGTGTTATTGTTACTTATCCCTTTTATGATTTATTTAATTTATCATAATAAATTTGATTATTCTAGAAAAAATAAAAGAGTAAATATAAGTGTAGTTTTTTTAATTATTATATCGCATGTCATATCTTTGTTAGCTTTAAATTTAGATAAAAATCATTTATATTCTGCTTATAATTTGTATTATAATACGAATTCGCTTACTACTTCTAATAATATTTTAGGTATATTTACAACGCAAAGACTAAGTTTAAAAAGAAATACTTTTGGCTTCGAAGAAAAATTAATTTTGGAAGATAAAGCTCAAGAATATAATAATGAAAATAAGTATAATAGATTGGATATTGATTTTGATAGTTTAATAGCATTAGAAGACAATGAAAATATAAAAGAAGTTTATACTTATTTCAAAGATAAAGAGGCAACTAAACAAAATGAATATACGGGGCTTTATAAAGGAAAAAATCTTATTTTTATTTTAGCTGAAGGATTTAATTCCATAGCTGTTTCTAAAGAGTTAACACCAACTTTATATAAGTTAGTAAATGAAGGATTTAATTTTACTAATTATTATTCTCCAGTTTTTTTAAGTACTACTGGAGGAGAGTTTCAAGCGATGACAAGTTTAATTCCAACACAAGAAATTTTAGGAACGTGGCGTAATGATAATTCTTATTTGCCATATGCAATTGGTAATGCTTTTGGTAATATTGGGTATAATACAACTAGTTATCATAATTGGCAGTATAAGTATTATGGAAGAAATAAGACGATGTCTACTTTAGGATTTAATAAATTTGTAGCGTGTGGGAATGGCTTAGAGAACTATTTAGATTGTAAATGGCTTCCTAGTGATATTGATTTATTTACTAAAACTTTAGATGATTATAGTGGTAATGAACCATTTTTAACTTATTATATAACAGTTAGTGGTCATGCACCTTATATTTTTTCTGATGGTAATAATATTGCTTTGAAGAATAAATCTTTAGTAGAAGATTTACCTTATAGTGAAGATGTTAAAGCTTATTTAGCAACACAATTAGAGTTAGAAAATGCTTTGAATGATTTAATAAATCAATTGAAGAAAAAAGATATTTTAGATGATACAGTAATTGTTTTAACTGGAGATCATTATCCTTATACTTTAGAGGTTGATGAAATAAATGAAGTATCAAATTATGAACGAGATGAGACGGTAGAAGTTAATCATAGTAATTTAATTATTTGGAATAATAAAAATGAGAGTAAAATAATCAGTAAAGTAGCTGGACAATTAGATGTTTTACCAACGCTTTTGAATTTATTTGGAATAGAGTATGATTCAAGATTACTTTTAGGAAATGATATTTTTAGTGATACAGATGGCTTTGTGATGTTTTCTGATCGAAGTTGGATATCAGATAAAGGTAAATATTTAATTAATTCAGGATTTGTTTCAAATAATCAAGAAATATTAGATAAAAGTTATATTGAATTAATGAACAAGAGAGCTTTAAATAGTTTTACTGTTAGTAAAATGATTATGGAGAATGATTTATATCGAAAAATTTTAAGTTAATAAGGAGAAAATATTATGTGCGGAATTACAGGTTTTATAAGTAAGGATAAAAATAAAGATAAAATAATTAAAAAAATGTCAGATCGAATAATTCATCGAGGTCCTGATCAAGAAGGGTATTATACTGATGAAAATGTTGCTTTAGGACATCGTCGTCTTTCAATTATAGATATTAAATCAGGAGCACAACCCATGTTTAATAAAGATAAAAATTTAGTTATTGTGTTTAATGGAGAGATTTATAATTATATTGAATTAAAAGATGAATTAAAAAAATTAAAATATAAATTTAAAACTAATTGTGATACTGAAGTTTTAGTACATGGGTATGAAGAATGGGGAGAGGATTTACCAAAAAAACTTCGTGGAATGTTTGCTTTTGCTATTTGGGATAAGAAAAATGAAACCTTATTTGCAGCACGAGATAATTTTGGAATTAAGCCGTTTTATTATTATCAAAATGATAATACTTTTATGTTTGCGTCTGAAATCAAATCGTTTTTAGAACATCCTAAATTTGAACGTGAATTAAATAAAGAAATTATTGGGCCTTATTTATCTTTTAGTTTTACTCCAACTACTGAAACATTTTTTAAAGGGGTTTATCGTTTAGATCCAGGTTGTTTATTAGTTTATAAAAATGGAAGAATTTCTATTAAAAGATTTTATGATATTAAGTTTAAAGAAAAAAGATTGGAATTTGATGAAACAGTAAGTAAAATAGATAAAGTTATGAAAGAATCAATTAATTATCATTTGCTTAGTGATGTGGAAGTTGGTTCATTTTTATCAAGCGGAATAGATTCTTCTTACTTGGTTAGCTTAGCTAAACCAGATAAAACTTATACTGTGGGTTATGATATCCCTAAGTATAATGAAATAGAGTATGCTAAAGATTTAACTGATAAATTAGGGATAAAAAATGTTAGTAAAAAAATTACTAAAAAAGAATATATGGGGATAGTCCCAAAGATTTTATATCATATGGATGAACCAAGTAGTGATCCAGCAGCTATAGCTTTATATTTTGTTGCTAATTTAGCTAGTAAAGATGTTAAAGTAGTATTATCTGGAGAAGGGGCAGATGAGTTTTTTGGGGGATATAACAGTTACCGAGAGGAAGTTGATTTAAAATGGTATAATAAGATACCTTATCCCATTCGTCATCTAGCTGCTTTGTTTTTTGGGATGCTTCCTGAATTTAGAGGACGTAATTTTATTGTTCGGCGAGGTATTAAATTAGAAGATAATTATATTGGTGTCAATAAAGTTTTTAGTGAAAAAGAGCGTAAAAAAGTTTTAAAAATTAATGATAATATTAAGAATAAAGAAATAACTAAAGAAACATTTTTAAAGTATGGAAATCAAGATAATTTAGTAAAGATGCAAGCAATAGATATTAATTATTGGTTAATTAAAGATATTTTACAAAAAGCAGATCGAATGACAATGGCTAACTCAATAGAGGGGCGAGTTCCTTTTATAGATAAAGAGGTATTTAAGTTGGCAGCAACTTTACCAGAAGAATATAAAGTAACTAAGTCAAATACTAAAGTTGCTTTAAGAGAAGCAGCTAAAAAGGTTATTCCTAATGAATCATATAAAAAGAAAAAGTTAGGATTTCCTGTGCCACTTCGTGAATGGATAAGAGAAGATGATTTTTATAGTGAAGTGAAAAAGACGATAAGTCAAGATTTTGTGGGAGAATTTTTTAATCAAGATTATTTGTTAAAGCTATTAGAACAACATAAGAATCATAAAAAGGACACTTATAGAAAAATATGGACAGTTTATTGCTTTATTAAATGGTATGAAATATTTTTCTTAGATAAAGATTATAATTTAATATGAAAAAAAATATTTTAATAGTTATACCATGTTTAGTTTTATTAACAATTATTGTCTTGTTATTAACAGGTAAGGTTTATTTAATTGATGATGTTTATAACTTAGTAGTTATGCACAATGATTGTTTGACTAATTTTTTTAGATGTATAACAAATTTTGGAAGTTTTTGGGTAATAATTGTTTTTAGTGTTGTTTTACTAGTTATTTATAAAAATAAGAAAGATTTATTAAGCCTTTACAGTGCAATAGTTTTATCTACAATACTTAATAATGTTTTGAAGTTGATATTTGTAAGACCAAGACCAGCACTTATCCACTTAGTAGAAGAGAATTCTTATAGTTTTCCGAGTGGACATGCAAGTGCTGTTATGACATTTTATGGATATTTGATTTACATGGTGTGGAAGAGTTCTTGGTGTAAAGCTAGTAAAATAGGATGGACAGCTATTTTAAGTCTTATTATTTTAATAGTAGGTTATAGTAGGATTTATTTAAATGTTCATTATATAAGTGATGTTTTGGCTGGTTATACGGTTTCTTTGATATTTTTATATATTTTTATAAAACTTAAAAAAACTCTCTAGTATATGTTTGAATAATTTATTTTAATTTTTCTTGGATATATTAATATTAATTTGCTAATCCATAAGATAAATGCTATAATTTAGATAATAGGAAGAGGGATAAAAATGAAATTAAAAAGTTTCAAGAAAAACAAAAAATTAAAAAATACTCTCCTAGCTCTAGGTGCAGTGGCCATCCTGGGGGGGGGGCATATTAGTATATAGGAGTTATGCCTTATACCAAGAGAATAAAAGCTATAATGTACTAAGGGGAACCATACCAGATTTTAGTAGTGGGGATATTGAACTAACTTTTACAATAAATGGTCAAGTTGTAGAACAAGCCTTTCCTGGTAAAAATGATGGATATGTTGCCAATATTGTAACATGTGAAAATGAAGTAACAGCAGAGTGGGATAATACTAATTGGGGACTTGTAAGTATTAATTCAAATAATAGTAAAAAAGTAAAATGTAATGTAGATTTTAAAGAATCACAAACTTTAATAAAATATTTAAAAAATCTAAATTCAAGTACATTAGTAGAAGATGACTTTGGTAATATTCGATATATAGGATACAATCCAAATAATTATGTGTCATTCAATAATGAATTATGGCGAATAATAGGAGTAATGAAAGATATAGAGAATCCAGATGGAAGTAAAGAAGATAAAGTCAAAATAATAAGAAGTGAGAGTATAGGAAAATATTCTTGGAATTCTAATATGGTAAATAATTGGAGTAAAGCTTCATTAAAAAGTTTATTAAATGAAGGAGATTATTATAATCGAACAAATAGTTTTGAAAATACAGGTTTAACATATATAGCAAAAGATATGATAAGTGAGAGTGTCTGGAACTTAGGGGGAAGCAGTACGATTTCTAAAATAGCAAGTGAGTTTTATACATTAGAAAGAGGAACAACAGTATCTAGTGGAAGCTCAACAAAATGGACAGGAAATGTCGGATTAATGTATCCAAGCGATTATGGATATGCAACAAGTGGAGGAACTACAACAGATAGAAATACATGTTTAAATACAACACTAGATAGTTGGAAAAGTGATGTAAGTTACTGTAAGAACAACGACTGGTTGTTAGATCGTAGTAATGAGCAATGGACGATTATGCCGTGGTCTTCCCGTACTTCCTCTGTTTTCCATTTGACTGCGTCAGGGTATTTGAGTGACACTAATTTTGCGAGCACTGCATATGCGGCGCGTCCAGTCGTATATCTAAAATCGGAAACGGTAGTTGAAAGCGGTGCAGGAACAAATACTAACCCAATAATACTAAAAGCAGGATAGAAATGCTCGCCAAAAGACAAATGTTTTTTAAGCATGATATTTACCATATTATATTAAAAGTAATTATAAATCTAAAAATGATTTAAAAATATAAAAAAATAGAAAGATATTATTAATATTTTTCTATTTTTTTAGTTTAAGATATAAATTCCTGTAGTTAGATAAGTAGCAAATAAAATCCAAATTAAATAAGGAATATTAAGAATCATGGACAGTTTGTTTTGTTTGGAAAATAAATAAAGAAGAATTAAAACAACAATGTCTAGAAAAATAATCCAAATTGTTGCTAATAACCTTAATTTCCAGTTAAAGAAAATAATAGACCATAAAGCATTTATAAATAGTTGTAAATAATATATAAAATCAGTAATTTCTAAAGATATATTATTTTTTTTATATAAATAGAACGATAATCCCATTAAAAGATAAATAATTGTCCAAGCGATAGGAAATAAAATTTTTGGTGGGGCAAATGGAGGTTTTATTAAGAATTGGTAATCGATATTATTTTTGATTAAGAAGGCAACTAAGCTTCCAATTATAATAGGAAAAAAAAGATAAAATAATGATTTTAATTTATTCATAAAATACCTCTTTCTATTAATAGTCTATTATATAATGAAAAAAATATACTTTATGAAGTTAATGTTCCTACTTGAATGCTAGGATCATTTTTATTAATGATGGATTCATATGTTGTTTTGATATTTTCATAATCAGGTAGGATAGTATTATTTAATTTTGAAAAAGGAATTACTTTAAATTTACGATAGTGACCATTATGATAAGTGTATAATAAGTCGCCTTTTATGTTATTGATAGTTATAGTAGTATTGTTATTTTTTATAGCTTTATTTATATCTAAAGATGCTAAAAGACCAATTCTTTTATTAAGGCCATCTTGACCAGAGATAAAATTTCCTAAAGAATAAATAACAATAGTATTTCCAATGTGTTCGATTGGTTGAATAACATGAGGATGACTGCCAATTATAATATTAACCCCTAAAGATGCTAAGTATTCAGCTTCTTCTTTTTGAGTAGAAGTTGGTTCATGAGTATATTCGGCACCCCAATGCATCGAAACAATAATAATATCTACTAAATCTTTTATTTTATTTATATCATTTTTGACTTTTTCTTTATTAAATATATTTACTAAATATTCTTTTTGGTTAGGAGTCTTTAAGCCATTTGTAGTATCAGTATAAGCAAAAAATGCAAAAGTAATGCCATTTTTAATATATATTGGTAGTTGATTTTGCTCATCAAAAGATTTATAACTTCCAGCAGTTGTTACATTTTTAGTTTCCCAATAATTAATGGAATTTAGAATTGCTTCTTCACCTCCATCCAAAGTATGGTTATTGGCTAAACTTATTAGATTAAATCCAGCTTTAATAAAAGAATCTCCAACTTCTTTTGGGGAGTTAAAACGAGGATAAGAAGAAAGGCCAAGTTCAATTCCACCTAGAATGGTTTCTTGATTGTAGAAAGCTAAATCATAATTTTTTATGATGGGAGATAATTCAGACAATTGATAGTCATAATTGTATTTTCCATCACTTTGCAAACCATCTTTATAAACTCCAGAATGATATAAAGCATCTCCTACCATTCCCAAGGATAAGTGATATTCTTTAATTAAATTATAATTAATAGGTGTTTCAATATTTTGATGATTTGTTTTATTGATGAATAAATGAGGGATATTAAAACTAATTGATATAATTAAGATAATAATTAGTGATATAAAAATTACTTTTTTTATAAATCTCTCCCATATGTTAACTATAAATTATTAATTCCCTAAAAAGTTAATTTTTATAAATAATTTATAATTTTAAAATATAAAGCAATAAATTAGGAGTCATTTTAATAAAGGGTAAATTTGTTATATAAAGTAAAGGTTTATATTTATAATTATAGAAAAGATTATATGATAAAAATTTAAAAAAGATTTTTTAGAGGTTGTTCCATTTTTTCTAATTCTTTAAAACAATTCCTAGCTTTTTGGATTTCTAGTTTATTCATTGTAACATATCCTCTAGAAGTTCCATCACTTGGTAAGTCTACTAAAAGAGCATAATCATCAATACCAATCCAACCATTTTTAATGACAGAAATTAATGCTGGTTTTTTAATTTTTAATTCTTCTAAGTCAACAAAGTTACTTATAATTTTTTTACTATTTAAATATCTTTGAATATAAGAATTGGCTTTGAATTTTGGAGCATCTTTTTTATTAAATATAAATATTCTTTTTATTTTGACACCTCTTTCTGCCGCATCAAAATTGTTTTGGATAAATCTTCTTTCAGCTGGATCTTCATTCCATTCATTTTCCATCATGGTAGATATTATCCACATTTGAGAATCTTTTTTTGCTTCAGTAAAATATTTGTCTAAAATTTTATAAAATTTTCCTGAATCTAAATCTTCTGTTCTTGATTGTGCATCCATTGATAAATAACCACCATCAGATACAAGTGAACTTCCATTAGTATATTTGTGTCTAGTGAGCATTAGAAATATGTCATCTGCAATTTCTTCTGGATTTCCTAATCTTTTCATTGGAATAGATTCTTTTGCTTTGTTAAAAGTTTCGTCGCTTTCCATGACTCCACCAATCCATCCTGCCATTACAGAGTTGATTCTAATTCCATACATTTCTGTAAATATATTTGCAAATGTTTGAACTAGGTTTACTTTAGCTGCTTGAGCAGAAGCATAAGCTGATGCCCCAAATGAACCCCGATAAGCTTCAATACTATTAACTATAACAATACTTGATTCATAATTCATTTTTTTTACGATTTCTCGAACTAAAACATTAGCAGCAAAAACATTTACTTGATAGCTTTCTTCAAATTTGTCATAATCAAAATCTAAAACATCTTCTAGATTAAAATATATTTCCATAAAAACAAATCCATAAATATCTTCTTGGATTTCATTTACTGTTTGTAAAAGGTTAGAACGATTAAAATAATCTACTTCTTTTAATAAAATATCTTTTTGTTTTAAAGAAATGTCTATTTGACTATTTTTTTGATATAAACCAATGATTTGAAAACCAGCGTTTAATAAAATTTGACTTAAGCTTTTTCCGATATCGGAATTAATTCCAGCTATAATAACAATTTTTTTATCATTAATATTTTTAAATAAATTATTTCGCTTGTCTAATGGTTTATGAGTATCACTTGGAATATTCCAGCACATCCCATTTTTAAAAACTCCAGGTATTCTATTTTCCTTTATTAGATTAATAATTCTTCTTTCGCTTATATTCCATAGTTTAGCTGCTTGTTTAACTGTTATGTAATCCATATTATTATCACCAATTCCATTTTATACCGAATTAGGAACAAAATCAATATAAAGGTTTTTTGTATAATTCTTTATTTTATTTGACATAATTTATTTAGGTGAAAAAATATGGCTAATAGTGCAATATCTTTTGGGTTAGTAAATATACCTATTATTTATAATCCAGTTATTAAGAATAATGATACATCTTTTAATCAACTTCATAAAAAATGTTTAAATCGTATTCATTATCAAAAGTATTGTGATCATTGTAAAAAAATAGTTAAAGAAGCTGATTTGGTTAAAGGATATGAGTATGAAAAGGGAGAATATGTAACTTTTACTAAAGAAGAGTTAACTAATTTACAAATTGAAGCAAAGGATTCAATTGAGATTATTTCTTTTGTTCCTGAAAGTGAAATAGCTTCTTATTATTATGAAAAAAGTTATATCTTAACGACTCCAAAAAAGTCCAAAGCTTATTCTTTATTTTTGGAAGTTTTGAGAAAAACAAAAAAAGTTGCTGTTGCTAGAACAACACTTAATAGCAAGTTTTATTATGTATTGATGAAATATTTTGAAGGTAATATTTTAATGTCTACAATTTATTTTGAAGAAGAGGTTAATATTCCTGAGGCGGCAGCAGAAGTAAAATATACTAAAGAAGAACTAGATTTAGCAATGCAGTTAGTGAATCATTTATCAGGACATTTTAAACCTGAAACTTATCATGATGAATATCAAAATCAAATAAAAGAAGCGATAGATAAGAAAATTATGGGCAAACCCATTTTAAAGAAAACGGTGAAAAAGAAAACTTCAGTAAAAGATTTAATAACATCTTTACAAAAAAGTTTGGAAGTGTAGTAATGTTTGGTAAACCAATTTTGCCAATGCTTTTAAAGGAAAGCAAAGATGTATTTGATGATGTTAATTATTTGTACGAATTAAAATTTGATGGAATAAGAGCTATTATTCATGTTGGAAAAAGTAAATTTTTGATATTTAATCGTTATGGAAAGGATATTACTAATAAATATCCTGAAATTAAAGAAATGCAAAAATATATAAAAGAAGATATGATTTTTGATGGAGAAATAGTTTCTTTTAGGGATGGCAAACCTAATTTTTTAATGTTACAAAAGAGGAACAGTTTAAAAAATGAAAGAGAAATAAAAAAAGAAGCAATAAAAAATCCAGTTTGTTTTTTAGCTTTTGATTGTTTGTATAAAAATAAAGATATAACCAATGAAACTTTAGAGAAAAGAAAAGATATTTTAAATAAAATTCCAGATAATGATTTTTTTATTAAGGTAAAGTATCTTATAAAAGATGGTAAAAAGCTTTTTAAAAATGTTCAAAAGTTAGATTTAGAAGGAATAGTGGCTAAAAAAATTTCTAGTTTATATTATACAGCTGTTAGAAGTGATGATTGGATAAAGATAAAAAATTATAAGAAAGGAATTTTTATGGTGGGAGGCTTTAAAGAGAATAAAGAAAAGATATCTTTATTTTTAGGAGAGTATCGTAAGCAAAATTTTTATTTTGTTGGTAAAGTTGCTATAACTAAAAAAAGTGAATTTTATAAAAAATTGTTAAAAGAATCATTAGTAAATAAAAGTCCATTTTTTTTGTATGATGAAGAAGATGTGATTTTTTTAAAACCAAAGTTTCGTTGTGAAATTGTTTATTTAGAAAAAACTAGTAATGGCTGTTTAAGACAACCAGTTTTTAAAAAAGGTTGTTAGTATGAAGTTTTAAATTGTAGGTAAAATAAATAAAGAGGTATTATTTATGAGTAATTCATTAAAAAAGTATAATCAAAAAAGAGACTTTAAGAAAACTAAAGAACCAATTGGAGAAGTTAAATCTAGTAATAAAAAGTTAAGATTTGTAGTTCAGCATCATATGGCAAGAAAGGAACATTATGATTTTCGATTAGAGTTTAAAGGCGTTTTAAAAAGTTTTGCAGTTCCTAAAGGACCTTCTTATAATATTAAAGATAAAAGATTAGCTGTTATGGTTGAAGATCATCCACTTAATTATCGTAATTTTGAGGGAGTTATCCCTAAAGGTGAGTATGGTGGAGGAACTGTTATGATTTGGGATGAAGGCTATTGGGAGGCTTTAGAAGATATTGAAACGGGTTTTAAAAATGGTTCAATTAAGTTTATTTTGTATGGAAAAAGATTAATAGGAAAATGGACATTGGTTCACTATAAAGAAGACAATTGGTTATTAATAAAAGAGAATGATTCAGTAAATATTTTTAATGATATTAATGAGTTATCAACAAGTATTAAGAGTGGTCGGACAATGAATGAGATTGCTTTAGGAAAAAAAATTGTGACAAATTCCAAAAAACAAGGAATTATCGAAAGAGTAGAAATTACTAATCCTGATAAGTTAGTTTTTTCTTCTCCTAAGATTACAAAATTAGATGTAGCTCTGTATTATCAAAAAGTAGTAAAAAGAATGTTACCTTATGTAAATATGAGAATTTTTAGTACAATTAGTTGTCCTGAGGGAATAAATGGTAAGTGTTTTTTTAAAAAACATTTAGTTACTAACAATAATGGTATTGGAAGAATTGATTTTTCAAATAATGATAAAAAGAAAGATGATTATTATTATATTATTGATGGTGGAGGAATTATCTCAGAAGTTCAAATGAATAGTTATGAATTTCATATATGGGGAAGTAGAGTTGATGCTTTAAATAGTCCAGATGTATTGGTTTTTGATTTGGATCCTGATGAAGGAATGGATTTATCTAAAATTCGGCAAGGTGTTAAGGATTTGAAAAGTATTTTGGATCAATGTAAACTTAAGTCTTTTTTAAAAACTAGTGGTGGAAAGGGCTATCATGTAGTAGTTCCAACAAAAAAGTTAAAATCTTGGGAAGAATTTCGGGAATTTGCAAAAAATATTGCCAAGTTAATGGAAACAAAATGGCCAAAAAGATATGTAAGTAGCGTTAGAAAAGAAAAGCGAAAAGGAAAAATCTTTATAGACTGGATGCGAAATATTAAAGGAGCAACTAGTGTAGCTCCATATTCATTAAGAGTAAGAGATGGAGCTAAAGTATCAATGCCTATTCGTTTTAGTGAATTAGATAAAGTAAAACCTGATGGAATTACAATTAAGGAAGCAATTAAAAGATTGAAAAGAAAGGATCCATGGGAAGGTTTTTTTAAACTTGAACAATGAAGCTTATTTGATAAGCTTTTTTTAAATGTTGTAATGAATGGAAGTAATTTTGATTGGAGTATTGGGTTTATGGTCTGTAGTAAATGTGGTAAAGAAATAGAGGAAAAATACAACTTTTGTGTAAATTGTGGTCATAAAAAAGAAGATGTGAAGTTTAAAAATTCAATATTTGGTTTATTTATAACAATTATGGGGAATTTTTTAGTTATACTTTGTTTATTAATTGGTTTTATTTTGTTATTTAAATTTGATTATCCAGAAATTATTTCTGAAGAATATTTTGAAAAATATATGAAAAATAAAGGCTGCAATGTTGTAAAAATGAAACACTTAGAAAGTTATATTGGAGCGAATAGATATTTAATTACAGATGAAGATGCTTGCCCTTATTTAATTAGTTATGTTATTATTAATGATAAAGATAAAAAAAATGAATTTTTTAATCAAGTTCTTAATGAAGTAAGGCAAAATACGAATGTTACAGGAGGATCTAATATTAGTATAAAATCAAAATATTATGAATATTCGACTAATGGAGATTTTTATAAAATTGTAGTATTAAATAAAAATTCTATTTTATATGCAACTTCTTCTAAAGAAGATAGAATGAATACTATAGAGATTTTTAAAGATTTGGGATATAAATATAAACTAAATTGGTTTGGTTTTAAAATTTTATGGATTGCCTTTTTAATAAATCTATTTCTATACGTAATTAGTATGTGGAGAATTGAGAAAAAGATTAGAAATAAAGGTTTTATTGCTTTGATTCCTTTTTATAATATTTGGTGTTTATCTAAAGATATTTTAGGAAAAGGTTATTACGCTTTTTTATTATTATTACCAATTGGAAATATTGCTTTTTTATGTATGTTGTCTTATAAATTAGGTAAGATTTTTGATAGAAGGATGGAATATTGTATTTTACTAATAATGTTACCTTCAATATTTTGGCCTTTACTAGCTTTTGATGACTCTAAATATAATAGGAGTGTATATATTTAATAATTAAAAAATAAAAAGTAAGTTATTGAGGTGTTATAAAATGAAAGTGTATATAGTAAGACATGGACAAGTACAATATAATGTTTTAGGACAGTATAATACAGCAGATGAGGATTTAACTGAATTAGGACTACAACAAGCAGAAGAATTGAAAGATAGAATTAAAAATCTTTATTTCGATATTGTTATTTCTTCCCCTTTATTGAGAGCGACACATACAGCTTATATTCTTACTAATTATGATAATAGTATAATTACAGATGAAAGATTAAGAGAAAGAAGCTGTGGAATTCTAAGTGGCCAACCGCTTGAAGTTACAAATAGAGAGGAATATTGGAATTATAATAGTAGTATACAATATGGAATTAATGAAAATATTCAAGACTTTTTTAAAAGAGTTTTTGATTTTTTAGATGAGTTGAAAACTAAAGATTATAAAAGTGTTCTAATAGTTGCTCACAGTGGAGTATCAAAAGCATTTAGTGGTTATTTTTATGGAATACAAGATGGAAAGTTTTTAAATAGAGGACTAAAGAATTGTGAAATAAAGGAGTATGAACTATAGTTATATAGGAGTGACAGAAATGAATTTTGATTGCTTAAATGATATGGTTAAATATATTGAAAATAATCTTGATAATGAAATAAATTTTAATGAATTAAGTAAAATAACTAATACAAATTTATTTATTCTTGAACGAATTTTTGTCTTTTTAACAAATATGACAATAACTGAATATATAAAAAAAAGAAGATTGAGTAAAGCGTTTGAAGAAATAAGAAACTCTGATTGTAAAATAATTGATATTGCTTTTAAATATCAGTATAATTCTGTATCTTCGTTTAATAGAGCATTTAAACAATTATTTAAGATAACACCTACTGAATGTAGAAAAGGTATTGGTAATTATAAAATAATACCTATAGAGTATTTTGAAAATAATAAAGAAAAATATAATTTTGATTATGAAATAAAAAGATTTAATTCTATATTTTTGTATTGTTATCATATTACAGCCAAAAAACATTCAGATTTATTATATAAAATTAAACAATTATATCAAAAAGTTAAAATGAATGGTAGGTACAATGAGTTTAATAAAATAGGAATGTATGGAATATTTTCTAAGGAAGAAAGTATATATCATTATTATTTAGGATCTGTTAAATGTTTTTCAGATTTAGAAAAGTATGAAATTAAGAAAAATGAATATGCTGAATTTAAAATTTTATCGAGAGAACAAGAGAAAATAGTAAGTTTAGAAGAAAAAATTAATAAGCAATGGATTCCATCAACAAACTATAATATTAAAAATATGCTCAAAATTGAATTATATGAGAATGATAATTGTTATATATATTTACCTCTAAAATAAACCTTAACAAATTTAATATTTAAAATGTAAAGAAATATAGTTTAAGTTATTTTACAATTATATTGGTGAAATTTATGTTTAAAAGAAATATTAAAATAACAAAAGATTATTTTTCTTTAGTAGAATTTAAAAATAAATATTTGATATTATTTATCATTATTGATTTAATAAATGTTTTGGTAAGTCTTTTAGTACCACTTTTTTTATCGATGATAGTAGAAAATGTAACTAACAAATTATATAATAGATCATTTGTTTTTGTTACCTTGTTAGGAATAACTTATTTGTTTAATAAAATAGGTTCTTATTGTACTAATTGGTGTTATGCTAATTTTTTTAAAGAAGCTTATGTAGAAGTACACAGATTACTAGTAAATAGTATATATAATTTTGATGAAGAATACTCTAAAAAAATTCCAATTGGAAAAATTATAAATTCTTCAAATATGGATATCATTAATATCGCTGAAATACCTTCTTTTATAATTGAATTATCTATTGAATTAATTAAGCTATTAGTTATATATTTTGTTTTTGTTAGGCAGAGTATTTTAGTAGCTATATATGTAATTGTAATAGATTTAATATATTATAATTTTGCAAAAAAATGTAATGATAAGAATACTTTTTATTTAAAAAAGCAAAGAGTTTATACTGACAAAATAACAGGTATGCTCTCACAAATTCTAACAGGACTTAAAGAGGTTAAAAGTTTTGGGATTGGAGAAAAATTAAATAATAAATTAGATAGTTATAGAAAAAGATGGCAAGAAAGCTATTTTCTAAAAAGAAAATATTATTTTACGAGAAAAACTTTGGTAGGGTTAGTTATTGATTTGGGAAAAATTTTGTTATACTTTATTATGATAATTCTTCTTATGAAAGGTAAAATACAAATAGCTATATTTTTGTTATTAGTTTCTTATTATGATAAGGCAAAAGAGTCAATAAATGACATAATGAACTTTGATGTAACGATTATGGAAGAATCAGTTTCATTATATAGGATAAATGAAATAATTAATTATGGTAATAATGCTTTAAAATTAGATGGTATGATTCATAATGATGATATTATTGGGCTTGTTGAATTAAAAAATGTGTCTTTTAAATATAACAAGCTTCCAATATTAAAAAATATTTCTTTTGTAGCTTTTCCCAATCAAGTAACGACAATTGTTGGTAAAACAGGATCAGGAAAAACTACAATATTTAATTTACTTTTAAGAATGTATAAGGTAGATAGTGGTAAAATCTTAATAGATAATTTAAATATTTATGAATATTCTAAAGATGTCTATAATTCAAATATTAGTATTGTAAATCAAAAGACTTTTATTTTTAATATGAGTATAAGAGCTAATTTATCACTTATTGATTCAAATAAAAAAAGACAAATTGAAGCTTGTAAAAGAGTTGGTATACATGATTTTATAATGTCTTTACCTGATGGTTACAATACAATAATGAAAGAAGATGCAACTAATATAAGCGGAGGCCAAAAGCAATTATTATCTTTGGCAAGAGCTCTTCTTACAACTTCTGAAATAATACTTCTTGATGAGGTCACATCGTCATTAGACCCAAATACAGCTAATAAAATTATAAATCTTTTAGATGATTTAAAAACAGATCATACACTTATTGTTGTTACTCATAATAAAGATTTAATGAAAGTTGCTGATAAACTTATTGTTTTAAGCGATGGCAAAATTGAATGTATCGGAAAACATGAAGAGTTGATAAAAAATAATGTAATTTATAAACAATTGAATGCAATTTTTGATAATTAATTCTTTATATTTTGTTATTATATCTTATTTTTTGTGTTTGTGATTTAAGTTTTGGAATTAGGTAAGTCTATACGTTTAGATTTAGTAAGAGAAAAATTTATTAATTATTCTGAAACCTTAAAAAGAGTTGATAAATATATTTTAGACAAAGTTATAAATGCAGTTCCTATTAAGTCTTTAGCACTATTTGATAATTCAGTTAATTTGGATGAAATAAGAAAAAAATTCCTAATTTTATGCCTCCTCAAATGTATTTTGTTTTAGATAATCATTCTAAGCTAAAATCATTATTAGAAAAACAAAACATTGAAAGAAAGATTATTATACATAATCATGATGAGATTTATTACGATATTTTAGCGATGGCTGTAAGTGGTAAAGAAATGATTAAGAAACAGCAATTACTGCAAGAAAGTCGTAATGATTTTAGTAATATAAAGTATTAATTATATAAGTTGAAATAGGTTCAAGAGTATTAATATATTGATTAAAATTATTTAGATGTTAATCTAACAAGAATATTTGAGATTTTTAAAAATTCAAATTTATTAAAATAATGAAAAGAGCAGAACTAAGTCATTAATTAAATACTAAAAATTACCAGCAAAAATCACAAACAAGCGTTTGATATTCTTCATTTTTTATAGTACAATAATTTTGGTGATTGTCATGGAATTACAAGAAAAATTAAAAATATTAGCAGACAGTGCTAAGTATGATGCCTCTTGTTCTTCAAGTGGTAGTAATAGAAAAAGTGGTAGTGGAGTAGGGAATACAGCAATTGCTGGCATTTGTCATTCTTTTGCTTCTGATGGAAGGTGTATTTCTCTTTTAAAAATTCTTTTAACCAATTGTTGTATTTTTGATTGTAAATATTGTTTGAATCGAAAAAGCAACAATATAAAAAGAGCAATTTTTACTCCAGAAGAAATTTGTACACTTACATTAAATTTTTATCGAAGAAATTACATTGAAGGTTTATTTTTAAGTTCTGGAATTATAAAAAATCCTGATTATACCATGGAACTTTTAATTAAGACAATTTTTTTATTACGAAACAAGTATCATTTTAATGGCTATATTCATGCAAAGGCTATACCTGGAGCTAGCCCTAAACTTTTGAAAAAGTTAGGTTTACTTGTCGATCGCTTAAGTGCTAATATTGAATTACCTACTGAAAATGGCTTAAAGTTATTGGCTCCTAATAAAGAAAGTAAAAATGTATCACAAATTATGGAATATGTAAAAATAAATCAAAGCAAGAAATATGTTCCAGCTGGCCAAAGTACTCAAATGATTATAGGTGCAACGAAAGAAACAGATTTACAAATCATGAGTAAGAGTGCGAATTTATATAATCAATATCATTTAAAACGTGTATTTTATTCTGCATATGTTCCCATAAACAAAGACAACTTACTTCCTAGTTTAGAACATCCTCCATTAATAAGAGAAAATAGACTTTACCAAGCTGACTGGCTTCTTCGTTACTACAATTTTAAAGTGACAGATCTTTTAGATGTTAAAAATCCAAACTTTAATATTCTAATTGATCCTAAAGCAGACTGGGCATTAAGGCACTTAGAAGAATTTCCTAAAGAAATTAATACTTGTTCTTATAATGAGTTATTAAAAATACCTGGAATTGGTGTAAAAAGTGCTAGAAGAATTATAAGTTCTCGAAGAAATTTTACCATTCATTTAGAAGATTTAAAACGAATGGGGGTAGTATTAAAACGTGCCAAATACTTTATTCTTTGTAATGGTAAATACATTACTAACAAAGAGTTTTTTAATAAAAAATTTATTGAAAGAAATGTTATGTTGGAAGAAAGAAGTCTAATACCAACTAACAAAGAACAACTGAGGTTGTTTTAATGAATAATATATATATCTATGATGGAGACTTTATTTCTCTTTTGAATATCATATTATATCTTTTAAAAAATAACTTACATCCAGAAAATATAAAAACAGATGTTTATCATCCATCCTTATTTGAAAATACAATTTATTTATCTATTTTAAAAAATGAAAAAATTATAGACCAGATTATTTCTGCTTTTGGTCAATACGCAATGCGTTCTATGTATTATGTTTTTTTATCAAAGGAAGAAAATAAGGAACTAATTCTTTATTATTTTTTTCAAAATGCTTTAAAACGGCGTCATAAAATTATGTATTATCACAATTTAAAATGTGTAAGTGAAGTTTTACGAATTTCTAATTATGTTAGACACGAAACGCATAAAATGAAAGGTTTTTTAAGATTTAAAGAATTAGAAAAAAATATTTTATATGCTGAAATGGAACCAACGAATAATATTCTTTTTTTAGTTTCTTGTCATTTTGTTAATAGATTAAAAAATGAATTTTGGGTTATAAAAGATAATAAAAGAAAAATAATAAGTATATATGATAAGAAACAATTTGTAATTGTAAAAGAGGAAGAATTTAAATTATCACAAAAAGAAAGTAAAGGGGAACAGAATATCGAATTTTTATGGCGAATATTTTATAAAACAATTGGAATTAAAGAAAGAAGAAATGAACGTTGTCGAATGAATTTTATGCCTAAAAAATATTGGAAATACATCACAGAAGTAAAGGAGGAATTATGAAAAAAATAGTAAGAGGAAAAGAATTACAAGAAAAAATGTTGGAAAGTATTCATCTGTTATGTGGGACTGTGAAAGAGACGTTGGGCCCTAAAGGAAATAATGTTTTAATTGATCATTCTACTTTTTCTCCATTTATTACAAATGATGGTGTAACTATTGCCAAAAATATTGAAAGTGAAGATGAAACTGTTGGTACTATTTTAGAAATATTAAAGGAAGCTTCTATAAAAACTAATGAAGAAGTTGGAGATGGAACGACCACAACTCTTGTTCTATTAGAAAGCCTTTATGAACAAAGTTTAAAATATATAGAAAATGGCGTTAGTCCAATTTTATTAAAAAAAGAGTTAGATAAAGTATTAGAAATAATTTTAAAAAAATTACAAAAAATGAAAAGAAAAGCAACAGCAGAAGATTTAAAAAATATTGCATGTATTTCAGCAGGTGATGAAGAACTAGGAAAGATGGCTTACCAAACACTAAAAAGAGTAAAACGAAAAGAAGCGGTATTAATAAAAGAAGTTTCAGAAAATAATACTTCCATTTCTTATTTAAAAGGATATGCTTGTGAAATAAATCTTGCTTCTTTATACTTTTTAAAAGATACAAATATATTAAATTATAAAAATTCTTATATATTACTAATGAATACTTCATTTACTAATTTAGAAAGTATTAGTTTTTTGTTGAATGATATTTTAAAAAATAAAAAAAGCTTAGTAATAATTGCTAATGATTTTGTTGAAAGTGTAATAGAAGAACTCGTTTCTCTTACTCTAACTGAAGAACTTTCTATTTGTTTATTGAAAATAGAAGATTATGGAATGAATGTATATAAAATAATGAAAGATATTGAATGTATTACAAATGCTAAAATAATTGAGGAAGAAAATTTTATAACAAGTAAAGATATTGGTTTAGCAGAAAATATAGAAATAAAAAAAGAGGGGATAAGAATAGATTTTAAAGCAACAGAACATACAAGAAATTTTTTAATAAAATTAAAAAAAGAAATGAAAGAAATGGTTAGTGACTTAGAAAAAGAATTTTATGAAAAAAGAATAGCGATGTTTTTAAAGGGAACAGTTGAGATAAAGTTGGGTGCACCAACCAAAACAGAAAGAATAGAAAAAAGGATGCGTTTGGAAGATGCCTTGTGTGCTTTGTCAGTTTCTGATAAAGGAGTTTTACTAGGTGGTGGCGTAAGTCTTTTGCAAATTGCAAGTGAGTTAAAAGAATTAGATAATGCTAGTCAAATTTGGAAAAAAGCACTAAAAAAACCTTTTGAGCAAATCGTTAAAAATGCAGGTATAGATTTAAATATTCAGGAAAAAATTGAACAGGAGAAATTTAATGTTGTTTATAACATATCGAATAATACCTGGGAAAAAAGTAATTGTTCTAAAGTTATTGATCCATATTTAGTAATAATTCACTCTTTGATAAATGCTACATCTATAGCTGGTATGCTTCTTACTACAACTAGTTTAATTATAAATGAGTATAAAAATAGCTATAATAAAGAAAATGAATATAGCAACTGGCAAAATTAAAAATTTTTATATATGAATATTATAACGCCTGAAGTAGTTCTATAGTGTATGAGTACAATTAAAATTAATGATTCAAAAATTATTTTTTGGGATGTTATAATCTAGAATGGTTGAGTAGTGTTTACATATTATTTAAAACAAAAAAACTATAGAAAATAATGTCACAAGAAACTTGCATATTTTATCTCTTAAATTATCACTACAAAGTCAAAATATATTAAAGATAGATAAATAATTAAAAAAATATTACTCTTAACAATTTTTTATGAGAATGTATGACTTTTAATAAGTGATATTCAAAAAAATTTATTAGTCACGAACAAAAAGATTGATTACAATGCATTTAAAAGAAATTTTTGATAATATGTTAAAAAAATTAAAAATATGATAAAATCAAATTATAATAAGAGGTGAAATTATGTGGGTTTACATTATTATTACAATTATTGTTTTAATTTTTATTTATGCTTTTGTTTTATATAATAGTTTTGTAAAATTAAATAATAAAATAAAAGAAGCTTTTTCTACTATGGATGTTTATCTTAAAAAAAGATGGGATTTAATTCCTAATATTGTAGAATCAGTAAAAGGATATGCTAAACTTGAAAAAGATACTTTAAAAGAAATTATAAATTTACGGAATAGTGTTTATGATAAAATGTCCGATGATGAAAAAATCAAAACAAATGAACAGATATCTAGTGGTATTAGCGAAATTATGGTTTTAGCCGAAGCTTATCCAGATTTAAAAGCAAATGAAAATTTTAAAGATTTAAGTAAACAATTAACAAAGATTGAAGACGATATTGCTAATTCGAGAAAGTATTATAATGGTGTTGTGAGAATTTATGATAATAAAGTTGAAATGTTCCCAAGTAATATTTTTGCAATATTATTTGGTTATAAATCAAAAACAATGTTTGAAGCAAATGCAAATGAAAAAGCAAATGTAAAAATTGAATTATAATTATGGAGAATGTAATGAAAAGAAATATAAATAAATTTAGTTTTTTTATAATATTTAACTTAGTATCATTATTGTTCATTATTCCCTCAAAAGTAAATGCTTTAAGTTATGAAAGTGATTATGTTAATTTAGAAGATTCAGTAGAATTCTCTACGGATGAATTTACAATTGATTTAGAATATACAGTATTTTCAAATGGTACTCCTGAAAAATCATCTGCTATTACAGGAGAGGCAGTTAGAAAAGTTGATAATATGTATTATTATCACTATGTTGTATATTACTACAACTCAAACAAAGAAGAAATTGGTGCAACAGATGGTTATAATGGAATGTGGCATAAATTATATTCTCAATCTGATTTATCTACAGGTAGTTATTTTAGCAGTTTTTTAGAACAATCAACATTATATAAAAACTATAAATTATCTGAAATAAAATATTATAAATTGTTTATAGAACCATCAACAAAAGAATTAGCAGATAATTATTTGTATAATAACAGTACTAAATTAAATCAAAATGGTTTAGATGATATAAGTGATTTTAACACAATAGAAATGACTGCTATTCCAATAGATAAAGTTAATAAAAATAGTGATGCTAATAATTATCATAACTCATTAATTTATAATGGCAATTCAGAATATATTTTAAATAGTTACGATATAAATATCGTTGTTAACGAAAATAATACTTTAAATATAACAGAAAAGATAGGAGCTTATTTTAATATTGAAAAGCATGGTATATTTAGAAAGATACCATTAAAAAAAGAAGTAAAAAGGTTAGATGGAACAATATCTAAAAATCGTGCTCAAATTAGTAATATAAAGGTTAATGATAATTATTCTTTATTTACAGATAATGGAAATACGGTTATAAAAATTGGCGATGCTAATTATACTTTAACAGGTCAAAAGGATTATTTAATTAGTTATTTATATAATTTAGGAAAAGATACAAGAAAAGAGTACGATGAATTGTACTTTAATCTAATTGGAAATGATTGGGATACAAGCATTAGTAATATAACATTTACTATTGTAATGCCAAAAGAATTTGAGTCATCAAAACTTGGTTTTTCTAGTGGATCTAGTGGGTCTATAGATTCTTCAAAAGTAACTTATAATGTTGAGGGAAATGTTATCAATGGTAAATATAATGGAACGCTTAATTCTGGTGAAGCACTAACAGTTAGATTAGAGTTGCCTGAAGGTTATTTTGTTGGAGCAGGTTTTAATATAAATATTATGGATTATATATTGTTTTTAATTCCTATTATATTTTTAGGAATATCAATATATTTATGGTATAAATTTGGTCGTGATGGACAAGTTGTAGAGACTGTTGAGTTCTATCCCCCGCAAGGTTTTAATAGTTTAGAAGTAGGATTTTTATATAAAGGTAAGGCCGAAGATAAAGATGTTGTTTCATTGCTTATATATTTAACAAATAAAGGATATATAAAAATTACTGAAACTAAAGATGAATCTTTAGTTTCAAAATCACAAGGTTTTAAAATAACTAAATTAAAAGAATATGATGGAAATAATATAAATGAGCAATTATTTTTAAATGGTCTATTTACAAAAAATTCATCATTTACTTTATTGCATAATAAAACTTCTGGAATCTCCAGCAATAATCCAAATGAAGTTACTTCGATGGATTTATATGATAATTTTTATATTACTATGAGTCGGATATTATTAAATATAAATAATAAAGAAAATAAAAATAAATTATTTGAAAAGTCTATACATGGTAATTCAGTATTTATTATTTTAATGATAATTGTCACATATTGTTTAATAACTATACCACCTATTTTAGCATATGGTGAATCGAGATTGTTGATTGTAGCACTTTTATTTCCTAGTATTGGTTTTTCAGTATTATTTGGTATGTTATTTGCTAAAATACCAATTTTTCTTAAAATAATTGTATTAATTTGGGGATTAAGTTTTGGAGGAGTTCCATGGACTTTTATAGTTTTACCAGCTTTAGTACAATATCCAATATATTTGATTGAATATATAGTTGGTCTATTATGTGTTTTGGGTATGATTATTTGTTTTAAATATCTTCCAAAAAGAACAGCATATGGTAATGAAATGCTTGGTAAATTAAAAGGCTTTAAAAATTTCCTTGAAACTGCAGAGAAGGAAAAATTGGAAGCAATGATTATGCAAGATCCAACATATTTTTATAATATTTTACCTTATACTTATGTTTTAGGAATATCAGATAAATGGATTAAAAAATTTGAAACAATATTACTTCAAGCACCATCTTGGTATGATAGCCCTAATTCTTTTGATATAGTATCATTTGGATTATTTATGAATTCTACTATGTTAACAGCCCAAAGTGTAATGTCATCAAGTCCATCTAGTGATTCAGATAGAGGATCATCAGGAAAAGTATCTTCTGGTGGTGGATTATCAGGAGGCGGATTAGGTGGAGGAGGAGGAGGCTCTTGGTAGTTCTTTTTCTTTAATAAAAAAATAAGAGGTGTTAAATTTGAATAATGTTAAGTGTCCTAATTGTGGCAATGAAAATTTAAGTACAAATATTAGGTGTGAAAAGTGTGGCAAACAATTAATAAGTGAAGATCAAATGCAATATAAAGATCTATATTCATCATTTAATACTCAACAAGATTTTGTTCAAAATACAAAAATAGAATCGTTTGCAAAATTATATAATGCTATAGCAATTATTATTGTAGGGACTATATTTAGTGGTGTTTCATCTATATTTGTATTCAGAGGCTCAGACAATTTTATTAGAATTGTTGGTATACCATTTTTAATTTGTGGTATTGCAGTTTTAATTTATGGTATTTTAATTGCAATTAAATATATAAATATTAAGAAAAATACTAATGATTATATTAATGGAAAGTTAGATGTAAATAAAGTTGAGAAAAGTGAGCAAAACTTTGAAAAAATGAAAATTATTGTTAATAATATTTATACGTTTGGTTTTCTGTTATTTTGGTTTGGTTTCCTTATCGTATGGGACATTAGTGCGATAAAATCTTGGTCAGATGGTGGTAATCAGATGTTTTTCTTTTCTATAATATTTTGGATTGCAGGCATTTATTTATTAATAGATAATATAAAAGATAAATAAAGTAAATCATATTAAAAAGATACTCGACAATCTGGGTGTAATGATCTAGAATTGTCTTTTTTTCTAATATAGTAAGATTTATATTTCATGTTTGCTAATTGAAATAAATTATTATAAAATTTTCAATCTTCTTTTCATCAATTTGCATTTTAATACTTTTTTCTTCATCTATAAAAGCATTTTGTTCAATATTACTATTTAAACAAGCATTTGGCATAATAAATACACAATTCAAAATATTGAATCAATATTTAAAAAACCTAATCCAGATGACCAAAAATTAAGCAATGAATATGATAAGTTTTTCTTTAACACATAAAGGGAATTCTAAAGGTTCTATGGTTATTTTCATTTGTGAAACTTCCTTTCAAACATGAAAAAATCCCATATCAACGAGTGATATAGGATAAATCTGCAATATAAAACTCACACGAGGTGTGAGTAATTCTCTCAATGGAGCGTTATAAGAGTTAGTTTTGAACTCCGTTCCAAATAAAGAATGGCACAGTAGTAAATGTCAAATCTATATTAATTATATCATTATAAAAGTTAAATTCAATGATTTTAACTAATGTTTTTTAAAATAAAATTATAAAGTCCAATCTTGACTATTAATTCCTATAAACTTTTTATTTCTAAATCCTATGCAAATACCATGTTCTTCATCACAATTACATTCTCCATAAAATGATATTTCTGGATATACAAAACCATCATTTGCTTTCCATGCATCAGTTATATTAATTGCTATTGATGTGATGTTAATTTCATTTTCTACCTCATCAATTCCAATCGGTTCTTCTTGTGTACCATCTTCGTATTGCCAATTACTATATTCTTCATTACAATAATCCATTATTTCTTGTTTATAATCTTCAATTTTAATATTTTTTATAAACCAATTTAAGACGTCTAATTCTTCTTGATTTAATTCAAAATTATCATCTTTGTAATTACCATTTTCATCAAATCTATTATCACCAGTTGAAAAAACTGATACCCACTTTTTATGTCCAAATAAATCTATTTGTATTTTGTCATTATTGTTTAAACTTTTAATTTTTTCGTTTTTTATTATGTTTATATATTTCAATTCTTCTTGCATTTTTTTTAATATATCTTCATTAACAACTAATATATAATTATATATTTTTGTTTTAGTATAATTAAATAAATTTTCTTTAACTTTTTCATTTAGCGATAAATATTCATTCAATTTACTATATTCCTGTGTATTTCTGTTTTCTAATTCAAGAATTTTATTATTATCTTCTAACAATAAAAGTATTTCTTCTAATTCTACTTCATTAATATTACGAGATTTTTTTATTAATTTTATTAATTCCTCAACCAAAGTTTTTGCTAAACTCCAATATTCGTTTCCTTCAATATTATTTCCAAAAATCGTTTCAAGTTTATATAAATTTTCAATATAATGTTTATTTATAGTATCATGATTATTGTTCACTTTATCTTTTTCCTCTCCTTGATTCTATTCTTGACCTTAAATCATTAGATTTCATTTGTTGCTCTTGCAACATTTGAGCATATTTTGCTTTTTGTTCCTCAAATTGTTTTATTTGTTCTTCAGTAAGTTGAACACTTTGTTGTTGAGGCACTAGTGGTTGAAGATTTTGTTGTTCAGTTGAATATAAAGATTCTTTTCTTTCTTCTTTATGTATATGCCTTGCATCATTCATAGATGAAACTCGCTCTTTTGTCATTTCTTGTACTGCTAATTCAATAACACTATCAAACATACCACTACGAATATCTCTATCATTTAATTTAGATTTATCTAATATACTTGATACTTGTTGTGCAAAAGAAGGGTTCATATCTTGCTATTACATATGATTCAATATTTTTTCTTCTTTGACTTATTTCAGGTCTTAATTCAGTTGTTTCTTGTTTGTAAAAATTTCCATCTAAACTCATTTTAATAACTTCTTATGCATCTTTATTATACTATATATATGAATTTGATTCAATTATCTTGCTTAAAATACATCTTTATTTGATAAATTATGATAAAATTAATATAAAAGTAGGTGGAATTTTTGAGTGATTTTATTGAAAAAACAAATAAATTAAATAAGGCAATTAATGATTTACAAATTAAGCAACCATATATTAAACATGATAATTTAAAATTATATTTTAGAATTTTTTCTCCTAGTGTTGAAGTTATTCAAAATAATGAAGATTGCTTTAAATTGAAATATTACTCCCATAACATAAAATCATTAGATTATGATGAATATAATAAAATAGATGATATACATGAAAGAATTAATTCTCTATGTAATGATATAGATAGTTATATAACTAATGTTGAGCAAACTCAAATAATAAAAGAATTCACTTTTAGTTTTAGTTGTGAACATAATAGAAACTTTTTAGATAATGAATTATTTAACAATTTAATTGATAAATATATTAATGATAAGTTAGTATCTAAATACAAGTTTATTAATGTTATAAGTAAAAATCAAGAAACAAATGCTAATTGTAAATTATATGAACTTTATGTTCAAAAAGATAACAAAACCTTTTATGAATATTTTTTAATAATTAATTCTTTATGTATTAACATTACTTTAAATACATTTTGTAACTCAACAATGAACAGTCTTATAAAAAGAATGTTATTATCTTGTAGTTTTTCTAAAGAGTTAGGAAGTGAAAATCTTTATTTAGGTGCATCAAAAGAAGAGTTGGATTTAGCATTTGAGATAGATTCTAAAAAAGAGCAATCTAATGAAATAAATGAATTTTTAAGTATTGAGAACATTAAAGAATTTAAAAAACTAAATAATTTATTATCTAATTATGAATCATTGAAAAATGATAATAATTTTAATTCTGATTTAGCTTATAATATACTTCTTTTAGGAAGCGATACAAAAGAAAAAAATTATTTGTTAAATATAATAAAAAATCTCTTTAGAGAAAATATTGGAAGCAACCAGAAATTAAATATGCTTGAACTTGATATAAAAAATAATATGGATTTTTTTGATAAAAATGATAAAAAATTAAATGAAAAAATTAAAGACTATAATTTTTTATTAATTAATAATTTTGATGCTATTGAAGACTATGATGTACAACTTAAACTAAATATTATAGATACACTTATTAACTTGAAAAAGTATTATGGAATTATTTTATGTGGTGATATAAATAAAACATTAGATATTATTAATAAAGAAAATGAATTAATGGATAAATTTTCTTTTGTATTTAAATGTGAAGATTATAGTATTGATACAATGTATGATTTATTAATTTCAAAACTTAGCATCACAAATTATACTATTTCTTTAAATCCTATTGAAGCTAAAATAATAATAAAATCATTAGTTGAAAAATCTAAATTAAAAAACGAAAAATTTTTAAATAATTTATATACTAAAATGTTAAAATATGTTTTGGAAAATGAACTTTCAGAATTTAATATAGAGTCATTTCCTAGTATAAATCAAAAGGATATTATAAATAAATCAATTAATGATTTAAATAGTTTAATTGGTTTAGACGATGTAAAAAAACAAGTTAACAAATTAATTGCATTTTGGAAATTTAGAAATGAGACAAATAATATAGCAAAGATTGATAATCAGTATTTTAACTTATTTTTAACTGGTAATTCTGGAACAGGAAAAACAACTGTAGCTAAAATAATTGAAAAGATATTATATTCTCTGAATTATATTAGTGAAGATAAATTTATTGAAATAACTCCTAATGATTTGGTTGCAGATTATGAAGGACAAACAAAAACAAAAACTAAAGAAATATTGAATCAGGCTAAAGATGGAATACTATTTATTGATGAGGCTTATTTATTTTTGAATGATGGAGAATATTTTAAAGAAGCTTTAATTGAATTATTGAAATATATGGAAAGCTCTAAAAATATTGTAATATTTGCAGGTTATTCTAATTTAATGGATAATTTATTGAATTTAAATAGTGGTTTAAAATCAAGAATAGCAACTTTTATAAATTTTGATGATTATAGCAAAGAACAATTAATTAAAATTTTGATTGTTAAAATGAAAAAACAGAATATTGTTATTGATGATGAAGCGATATCTAGAATTGATAAAATTTTAGATAAAATCATGATAGAAAAGAATTTTGGTAATGCTCGATATATAGATAAATTATCAACAAAATTATTGATGAAACATGCAGAAAATGTTTATTTGAATATTAATAAAGATATTTTAACAATTACAAAAGAAGATATAGATGAAAAAGAAATATTGAATGATAAAGTTAAAAATAATACTACTTTTGGCTTTATCCAAAAGAATGGAGATGTTTAAATGATACCTTATGTAATACAACAAACTGAAAACGGCGAAAAAACTTATGATATATATTCAAGATTATTAAAAGAAAGAATTATATTTTTAAATGGTGAAATAAATAGTAATGTTGCTAATATTGTCGTGGCACAATTACTTCACCTACAAGCAGAAGATCCTAATGCAGATATAACAATGTATATTAATTCACCTGGTGGTAGTGTTATGGACGGATTAGCAATATATGATACTATGAATTTTATTAGTTGTGATGTCTCAACAGTTTGTATTGGATGTTGTGCAAGTATGGCTTCTGTTATTTTGTCTAGTGGAACTAAAGGAAAAAGATATGCTCTTAAAAATAGTGAAATTTTAATTCATCAAGCAAGTGCTGGAACTAGTGGAACTGTTACAGATATGACTATAGACTTGCAACATGCAATAAAAATGAATGAAAAGACTAAGTCTATTTTATCAAAAAATACAGGACAATCTGTAGAAAAAATTTCAAATGATACTAATAGAGATTATTGGTTATCTTCAAATGAAGCATTACAATATGGATTGGTTGATAATATAATTTAGGGAGTGAAAAAATCACTTCCATTCCTAGAATTGACATTTACTAATTAAAAAAGTTGAACCTTTGACAAAAAGTTCAACTAGATTCTTCAATGGAGCGAATCACATACAAGTTACGAACTCTGTTCTCTTTCTATAAAGATTATATATGAATTCTTATTAAATTTCAATGGGAGTATATAAAAAAATTAACTCAAATGTTATAATTATTATGGGTGATTATTTTGGAAATAATAGATTATTCTAACAAGTATAATGAACAAATTAAGGATTTGTTAGTTGAATTACAACAATATATAGCAGAGATAGATAAAGAAAAATATAACATCTTGACCAACGAGTATAGAGAAAAATACTTTGAAAAAACGATGAATGAAGTGAATAAGTATGAAGGAAAAATATTTTTAGCAGTAGAAAACGAAAAAGTTATTGGATTAATTATAGGGCTTATAAATAATGAAGAAGAAAGCACTTATGATTTTGAAGCGCCTAAAAGAGGTCGTGTGACAGAACTAATTGTATCAAATAAATGTCGTGCAAACGGTATTGGGAAACAATTGTTAGATAAAATGGAGAAACATTTTAAAGAAGTCGGCTGTAAAGGGATATTAATTGATGTATTTGCTTATAACGAAAATGCTCAAAATTTTTATTGTAAAAATGGCTATTTCAATAGAAATATTGAAGTTATGAAAAAAATATAAAGATGGAGTTGAAAAGAATGATAAGAATAGATGAAAATAAAATATCAGTAAATGACTTTAATTATTTAACTGATAGAGTTGGTTGGGGCACTAGAAATGAGAAAGTTGTTGAAGAAGCATTGAATAACACTTTGTATTCAGTAAGTATCTATGATGACAACAAAATTATTGGTTATGGACGAATAATAGGAGATAAAACAATCTTTCTTTATATTCAAGATATTATGGTTATTCCTGAATATCAAGGACAAAAAATTGGAACTAAAATTATGAATACACTCATAAAAAAAATAGATGAATATCAAAAAGTGAACCCCAATATAAGAACCTATTTAGGTGCATCTAAAGGAAAAGAAAAGTTTTACGAAAAATTTGGATTCAAAACTAGATCGAGCGTTGATTTGGGAGAAGGTATGATTTTATTTTAACAAACTAGAATTTAGGAGGAAATATGATGGAAGCAAGTATTGATAATTTAGTAGCAATATTTAATGAAAATAGTAATAAAAGAATTTGTGTTCTAGGAACGACCTGTACAGGAAAGACAACATTAATAAATGAATCAAATATTGGTTTGGATATGGATAAAGAGATATTTCCGTTATTAACACAAGAGGAAACAGATTATGTTTGTAGTACTCCATGGACAGAAGAAATTGGAAATAAAATGAATGAACTTGTAAGGAGTAAATTATTTATAAAACCTGGAACTCCAATGTTTGGAACTGTTTTAGTTGATTGTGATTTGATTATTTATTTGCATATAAGTGATGACTTGCTACTTGAGAGAACTAATCTTAGAAATGCCGATTTTATAAATGCTAAAAATATGCAAAAGAAAATAGAAAATGAAATAAGAAATTCAGGTATAGATACTATAACTTTAGAGGTAATGAATAAAAGAAAGAAGGTAACAAAATGAAAAAGATACTTTTAACAAGTACAGGATTTGAAAATGATAACATCAAAAATAAATTTTTAGAATTATTAAATTGTGATGTATTTAAGGCAAAAATCTTATTTATTATAACAGCAGCAAATGATCCAGATGCAGTTAGGATTTTGTCAAAAT
>CANPJT010000006.1 GCA_947574255.1 uncultured Mycoplasmatota bacterium | reverse complement strand
TTTTCTGCTTTTACTTCTCTTATTATGTTTTTTAGTTGTTTTTGTGTTTCTTTATTGTCTTCTACTATTACTATTTTTATCATTATTCTCCCTCCGTTTACTATTTGCAATTATATCGTATTTTTTTCCTTTTTTACAGGATTTATTTAATATTTTAGTTATTTATTAATTAATTATAGTATTGTCATTATTATTCATTTATGTTATTATTATATTGTTTATAGCGCTGTAGCTCAGTTGGCTAGAGCAACCGGTTCATACCCGGTAGGTCGGGAGTTCGAATCTCCCCGGCGCTACCAGATTGACAATAAACTCGAACTCTTTGTTTCGAGTTTTAATATACTTAACTTTGAGATAAAATATTTGTAGAAACTAAATTGATAATGTCAAGTTAGTAAACACACTTGTATATGTCTTGAATAATGAGATTACATTTTTACATTTACCTAAGTATATAGTTGATAGAAAATTTAACTTATCAGAAGAAGAATATGCTGAATTAGATAAATTAGCAAAATTGATGCTAGATTCTGATAAAAATTTTGATAAACTATTAGAAATATGGAATAGTAAAGATAAATTTAGAATAATGTCTGGCGGAAATGAATGATTAGAAATAGTTATTGAACTTTTTTCCTTAGGGTATCAATTTAAAAGAAAATGACTTTGAAAAGTTAGAAAAAGAATAAATGATAAAAATGTATTCTTTAACTTGAAATATGTCATTTTTTAATAAAAAATTTTTGTAGAAGAAATATTAAATTATTTATCATTTTCAGAATATAAAAGACTATTAATTTTAGAAAAAAATCAAATTTAATAAAAGTATCAATATTTAATTGATATTTTTTATATATTAAATTAATTATAGTAAACTAGACTTAAACTTAATGATTTGATACAATAAATTTATTAAGAATAGGTGAGCAGTATGAAAAAAATTAGTTTTATAGTTCCTTGTTATAATTCAGAAGAATATATGGAAAGATGTATAGACTCTTTATTAATTGGTGGTGAAGATGTTGAAATAATTATTGTAAATGATGGAAGTAAGGATAAAACTAAAGACATTGCTAATCAGTATCAAAAAAAATATCCTAAAATAGTTAAAGTAGTTCATAAAGAAAATGGTGGTCATGGAAGTGGGGTAAATGCAGGTATTAAGAATGCTGCAGGAAAATATTTTAAAGTAGTTGATAGTGATGATTGGTTAGATAAAGATGCTTTAAAGAAGTTGTTAGAAAAAATTAAAGAATTAGAAAAAAATAAAGAAGAAATAGATTTAATTATATGTAATTATGTTTATGATCATTTGTATGATAATGAGCATAAGGTAATGAATTTTAATAATGTTTTTAAGCCAAATAAAATATGTGAGTGGAATGATTTAGGACATTTTAATACAAGTCAGTATATGATAATGCATTCGTTGATATATAAAACAGCTGTTTTGAAACAAAGTAAAATTAATTTACCAGAACATACTTTTTATGTTGATAATATAGTAGCTTATCAACCATTGCCTTTTGTAAAAAAGATTGTGTATTTAGATTTAGATTTATATCATTATTTTATTGGAAGAGAAGATCAATCAGTTAATGAGTGTGTTATGATTAATAGAGTAGATCAACAATTGAAAGTTACAAAAATAATTATTTCTTGTTTAGATTTGAAAGTTGTAAAAGATACTTATCCCAAGTTATATAAATATTTGATTAAATATATTTCAATGATGATAACTATTTCGTCAATTTATCTTTTAATGAAAGGTGATGAAGAGTCCTTTAATAAAAGAAAAGAATTATGGGGATATGTAAAAAGAGTAGATGAGAAGTTATATAAAAAATTACGTTTTACTAGATTATCAGGAGCAACGTATATTTTTCCAGGTAAAGTAGGTAGTTATATTACTTTAAAAGGATATAAACTTGCTCAAAAAATATATAAGTTTAATTAGGTGAGTAATAATGGAAGAAAAAGATAATATAAAATTAGCCTTTTTTTTGAATTTAGGTTTTTCGATTTTTGAATTAATTGGAGGGTTATTTACACATAGTGTTTCAATTTTTTCTGATGCTATTCATGATTTTGGCGATTCCTTAGCAATTGGAATATCTTATTTATTAGAGAATATTTCAAATAAAGAAAGGGATAAAAAATATACATATGGGTATAAAAGATATTCAGTATTAAGTGCCATACTTACTTCTGTAATTTTACTTTTTGGTTCTTTAATTATTATATTTAATGCTTTTATTCGTTTATTTATTCCTGGAGATATTAATGTAACTGGGATGTTTATTTTTGCTATTTTTGGGTTAATTATTAATGGATATGCTACATATAAAACTAGTAAAGGAGAAAATTTAAATGAAAAAAGTGTAAATTTACATATGCTTGAAGATGTTTTGGGTTGGCTTGCTGTTTTAATTGGATCGTTATTTATTAAAGTAACAGGATGGTACATTATTGATCCTTTATTATCGATTTTTATCGCTTTATTTATAGGTTATGAATCAATAAAAAATTTATGGAAATCATTAGGCGTTATTTTAGAAAAATCTCCGTCTTTTATAGATATTGATGTTATAAAAGATCATATTAAAAAAATAAATCATATATTGGATGTCCATCACATTCATGTCTGGAGTATAGATGGGGAAGAAGCCTTTTTGACAATTCATGTTTTAGTAAAAAATGTAACAAAAAAAAATTATGAATTAGTGAAGAAAGATATAAAAGCGTGTTTAGCAGAATTTAATATAAAGCATTCAACTATAGAAATTGAATATGAAAATTGTAAAGAGATTGAGTGTAATTAATTAATTTAATGGTAAAAAATGTCATATGATAAATAGTAGATATATTTTATAATATATGATAAACTTTTATAAGTCGAGGTGGAATATTTTGACAAAATCACAAAAAGAGGAATTTGATTTTATTATTAGAGATATTGAAAATAATACTAGTTTTAAAGAACTTGATAAAGAACTTCATCATGGTATTTCTAGATATGGTCATTCTTATAGAGTGGCAAGAGGAGTTTATATTCTGACAAAAAGTTTAGGGTTTTCTAGTTATATAGAGGCAACAAGAGCAGCTTTAATGCATGATTTTTATTTTGATTATCAACTAGAAAATAAAAATAAACGAAAACAATTTATTGAACATCCATCACTTGCTTTGTTAAATGCTAGTAAGTATTATGAATTAAATGATATGCAAGAAAATATGATTGAATCACATATGTTTCCAACTTGTAAAAAATTACCTAAATATAAAGAAAGTATTTGTTTAACTTTAGTAGATAAGTTGGTTGCTATATATGAAATGCAAAGGTATAAATTAGTAACGAAATTAGGAGTTTATTTATTATTTGTATTTAATATGATTACATTGCAAAAATAAATGAGATTGTAGAAATATGAGAGAATTAAAAATTAAAGGTATTTATAAGCATTTTAAAGGAGACTATTATTTGGTTGAAGAAATAGGAAAAGATAGTGAAACACAGGAAGATGTTGTAATTTATCGTCATTTATATGGAGATGGTTCTGTTTGTGTTAGACCTCTTAGTGATTTTTTAAGTAAAGTAGATTATGAAAAATATCCTAATGTAGAACAAAAATATCGCTTTGAATTACAAGAAATACCAAGTGTTATGGATAAATTTAATAAAAAATAAAAGAGTGGAGATTATATGGAAAATGTTAAAGTTTATTTTACTAATAAAATAGAGAAAGAAAGTTTAGTTAAATTATATGATAAGTTAGGAGTTAATTTATCTGGTAGTGTTGCAGTAAAACTTCATTCTGGAGAAAAAGGGAATCAAAATTATTTAAAACCAGAATTTGTTTATGACATTATTAAACGTGTTAATGGAACGGTTGTTGAGTGTAATACTGCATATGAAGGAGCTAGAAATACAACTGATAAGCATGTTAAACTGTTGGAAAGTCATGGTTGGAGTAAATATTTTAATGTAGATATTTTAGATAGCGATAGTGATGAAGTAATAGAAAATCCGAATGGAGATGTTATTAAAAAGAATTTTGTTGGCTCTAAAATGAAAAATTATGATTCAATGTTAGTTTTATCACATTTTAAAGGACATCCAATGGGTGGTTTTGGAGGAGCTTTAAAAAATATTTCTATAGGTCTTGCATCAAGCAAAGGTAAGAGTTATATTCATACTGGAGGTAATGAAAATGCTTCTTTTGAAGAGTTAATGAATGCAGATCGTGATGCTTTTTTAAAGGCAATGGCAGATTCAGCTAAAACAATAACAGATTTTTATGATGGTAAAATTGTTTATATAAATGTGATGGTTAATATGTCAGTAGATTGTGATTGCTGTAGTGTTGCAGAAGAACCTTGTATGAAAGATGTTGGTGTACTTGCATCAACCGATCCTGTTGCTCTTGATCAAGCTTGTATAGATTTAGTGTATAATTCTAGTGATCCAGGAAAAGATACTTTAATAGAGAGAATAGAATCTAGAAATGGATTATTAATCATTGATAGTGCAGTTAAGCAAGGTATAGGCTGCAAGGAATATGAACTTGTAAGTATAGATTAATTTTTTTTTGATATTGATTAAACAGTTTAAAACTGTTTTTTTTTATGATATAATTTATTATCATAAAGGATACTTGGTAATTAAAATGGGGTGAATAAAGTGATAATAACATTGTATTTAAGTGATAAAGTTTTAAAATTTCAGTTACCAACAGAAAAGATAGGTAGTTATACATTTGGAGATGTTGATGGAAATACTTTAATCAATGTTGAGGCAAGAAATGGAGAATGGTGTTTGTATTCTACAGCTGATGTTGGAATTATTTTTAATTCTTCTCCAGTTGCTTTCGTTAATTTGACTCCTAATACCTTTTATGTATTAAATAAAGATAAAAAGAATTATTTGATTTTTATTAACGATATAGAACACAATAGCATTGTTCCTTATACGTATAATTCAAATATTAATTTACTTATTGGAATGGAAAATGCTAATATAAAAGTTAATAATTTTCATTTGAAAAATATGTTAGCTAAAATAAAATTTAATGATAATAATTTATTTTTAGAAAAAGATGATAATACAATTGTGTATGTAAATGGATTTGTTGTAAAAAATAAAACTCAAATAATAAACTGTGGTGATGAAGTTGAGTTATATGGAATAAAAATGTTATTTTTAGAAAAATATTTATTTATTTCTAATAATGAAAAAATGGTTACAATTGATACTAATTCTTCTAATATTGTTAGATATTTATTTAAAGGGGATATTTCTTCACAAGATATTGAAGTAAAAGATATTGATTTATATAAAAAAGATGATTATTTTTCTAAAACCCCCAGAATTCAAAGGACTATTGAAGAGAAAGAAATAAAGTTAAGTCCACCACCAAAAGATAGTAATAGTGGAGAAATGCCTTTAATTTTGGTGATTGGACCAATGCTTGCAATGGGAGTTTCTTCTATTGTTTCTTTTACAAATATTATTTTAAAAATTAATTCAGGAGAAACCACTTTACAAAGCTCTTATTCTCAATTAATTATAAGTGGAGTTATGCTTATTTCGATGTTGATATTTCCTTTAGTAACTCAAATTTATAATAAATATATGAAAAAGAAAAAAAGAAAGGAATTGGAAGATAAATATAATAATTATTTATTAGAAAAAGAAAAAGAGCTAAAAGTAATAGCTAATGAACAAGCAGTTATTTTATATGAAAACTTGATTACTAATGATACATGTGTAGATATTATAAAGCGAAAAAATATTAATTTCTGGGCTAAAAGAATTGATCAAAATGATTTTTTAGTAGCTAGAATTGGTGTAGGTAGAGAAAAATTAAAATTAAAATTATCATATTCGGAAGAGGATTTTTCAATTGATGAAGATGAATTAAGAAAAAAAGCTGACGAATTATCAGAACGTTATCAATATATAGACAATGTTCCAGTTGGTTATTCATTTTATAAAAGCAAAATTACTGCTATAATGGGTGGAGAAAATGATTCGTTAAATTTTGTTAATAATATTATTTTACAATTAACTACTTTTTATAATTATGAAGAATTAAAATTAGTTTTATTTACAAATTTCAAACACGAAAAACATTGGGATTTTATGAAATATTTAAATCATTCTTTAAATGATAATAAGTCTTTTCGTTTTTTTTCTACTAATTTTGAAGACGCTAAAAATGTTACTAATTATTTAAATTTAGAAATGAATATAAGAAAAAGTCAAGTAGATAGCGATAAAAATAGTGAATTAAAACCACATTATCTTATTATTATTGACGGATTCGATGTAGTTAAAGGTTTTGAATTTATAAAAGAAATAACAGAGATAGAAAATGATTTAGGTTTCTCGTTTATTATAATAGAAAATAAATTAAGTAAATTACCAAGTAAATGTAATAATTTTATTATGTTAGATGGAGATAAATCAGTTATTTTAAAAAATTCTTTTGAAAAACAAGAAAAATCAGTTTTTAAAACGGAAATTAAGTATAATATAAATATGATGGATTTAGCAAAAGTTTTATCTAATGTTCCAATTGAATTTGAAAATGATACTCGAAATTTACCCAATGCTCTTTCTTTTTTGGAAATGGAAAATGTTGGTAAAGTAGAACAATTAAATATATTAAATCGTTGGAATATGAATGATTCAACAAGTAGTTTAAAAGCAGAAGTTGGTGTTGATGATACAGGAAGTTTGATGTATTTAGATTTACATGAAAAATTTCATGGTCCACATGGTTTAATTGCAGGTATGACAGGAAGTGGGAAATCAGAGTTTATTATTACTTATATTTTGTCAATGGCGATAAATTATAGTCCAGATGATGTAGCTTTTATTTTAATTGATTATAAAGGGGGGGGTCTTGCTGGGGCTTTTGAAAATAAAACAAATAATGTTGTTTTACCACATTTAGCAGGAACGATTACTAATTTAGATAAAGCTGAAATGAATCGTACTTTAGTAAGTATTGATAGTGAGGTAAAAAGAAGACAACAAATGTTTAATGAAGCTCGTGATAAATTAGGAGAAAGTACAATTGATATTTATAAATATCAAAGTTTTTATAAAAATGGAAAATTAAATGAGCCCTTACCACATTTATTTATTATTTCTGATGAGTTTGCAGAATTAAAAAGTCAACAACCAGAATTTATGGATAATTTAATTAGTGTAGCGAGAATTGGCCGAAGTTTAGGTATACATTTAATTTTAGCGACTCAAAAGCCAAGTGGGGTAGTTAATGATCAAATATGGTCTAATACTAAGTTTAGAGTTTGTTTAAAAGTTCAAGATGTTTCTGATAGTCGTGAAATGTTAAAAAGACCAGAAGCTGCTAGTATAAAGCAAACTGGTAGATTTTATTTACAAGTTGGATATGATGAGTATTTTGCTTTAGGGCAATCAGCATGGTGTGGTGCAAAATATTATCCATATAATGAAATAATAAAACAAGTTGATAAGAGTGTTAATTTTATTAATAATATTGGATATTTTATTAAAAATGTTCAAGGCTCTAAAGTAATAAAAGTTGCACCTCAAGGAGAACAATTAGCTGCTGTTTTAAATTTTATTGTTGAAACAGCCAAAATAGATAATAAGAAAGCTAGAAAATTATGGCTTGATAATATTCCATCAATAATTGTTGTTGATGATTTAAATGAAAAATATCAAATAGAATATAATCCATATGATATAAAAGTATTATTAGGAGAATATGATGCTCCAGAAAAACAAGAGCAAGGGGCCGTTATTTATAATTATTTAGAGGATGGTAATACAGTTATCTATGGGAATAATGGAGCAGAAATGGAAATGTTTCTTAATACATTAGTTTATTCTTCTTGTAAAAATTTTTCGGCTAGTGAGATAAATTTTTATATTATTGATTATGGTTCTGAATCGTTTCGGAAATTTGAAAATCTACCTCATGTTGGTGGCGTTGTATTTGCATCAGAGGAAGAAGAGTTTAATAATCTAATTAAATTAATTAAAGAAGAAATTGTAAAAAGAAAAAAATTATTTTCAAATTATGGTGGAGATTATAAAAATTATATTAAGAATAATGATACAAAAATTCCCTTGAAAGTTATTATTATTAATAATTATTCATCTGTTTATGATTCCCATCAAAATATTTATGATGAATTGCCAGAAGTTGTTAGGGATTCTGAACGTTATGGAATAATATTTATTATTACGGGAAATGGTATTAATTCAATAAATAGCAAAATTACGCAGTTATGTCATAATTTTTATGCTTTTAAATTAAAAGATATAAGTGATTATGGGACGATTTTTGGAACAAGAACTAAAATAATGCCTCGTGAAGATTTAGGAAGAGGATTATTGCTTAATGATGGTATCCATGAGTTTCAAACGGCTTCAATAATTGAAGATGAAAATAAACTAAATGACTTTATTCTAAATTTTGTTAATGAACAAATTAATAAAAATAAATATAGTGCTAATAAAGTTCCAGTTTTACCAGAAATAGTTGATTACAGTCTGATAAGAGAAAAGATTAATAATTTAAATAGTGTTCCTGTAGGAATAGATAAAAAAGAACTTGAAGTAGTTCTGGTGGATTATTTAGCCAATATAGGAAATATTATTACTTCTAATAAATTAGAAAATACAAAGAATTTTATATTAAGTTTAATTTTTGAATTAAGAAGAATGCCTAACACAAATTTAATTGTAATAGATCCAGTTAGTGAACTTTTGTTACATAAAAAGGAATATCCCAATTATGTTCAAACTAATATAAAACAATATCTTGAAAATCTATCAAATTATTTAAATAAATTAATAGAGGAAAAAAGAGATATTAATGTTGTTATTATGATTTATTCTATGGCTAAATTTGTAGATGCAATTGATAGTACAACTATTACAGATTTTATAAATTTAGTTAAAAAATATGAAAAAGTTAGTATAATTGCTGTAGATGCAGCATTAAAAATGAAGAAATATTCATTTGAGTCTTGGTTTACACAAATATTTAATAATAATGAAGGTATTTGGATTGGTAGAGGTCTTTCTGATCAAAATGTATTTAGATTATCTAATGTCAATCGAGAAATGACTTATGACTATAAAAATAATATGGGTTGGGTCGTTAATGAAGGACTTGCCTCATTAGTTAAATTAATTGATTTTGTTAGTAAAGATGGTGATGATAATGGAAAATAAAGTAATGATTAAATTAATTATTCCAGAATTGGATAAAAGCTTTGATGTATATATTCCAGTTAATGAATTAGTTTGGAAAATTAAAAGGTTATTTATAAAGTCTATTTCTGATTTAACTAATATTAGTTTAAATCAAAATATTGATTATTTGCTTTTAAATAAAGATACTTGTGAAGTTTATGTTAATAATGATATAATTATTAACACAAATATCAGGAATGGTAGCGAATTATTATTTTTAAGAAAACTGTAAAATAATGTTAATATTATTTACATTAATAAAATCATATGTTATCTTATTATAGAAAGAAGGTATATAAATGAATGGATTTAATGATGATGAGGTTAGAGTATCAATTAATGCTGTTAATAATGCTTATGAAGCTTTAATGATTCCTTTAGCAGATAATATGCAATCTAAATTTATTGGAGAATTATCTACTAGATGGGCATCACCAATTGCTCAAAAATTTTTTGCAGAGTTTAATAGTGTAGCTAATAAGTTATTAACTGATTCATATTCTACTTTTCAAAATGTTGTAGATGTTATGGATTCAGCAGCTGTTGCTTGGGCCGAAAGAACAGGTGTTGATTATTCTAAGATTGGTTTTAAAGGAGCTTCTCGTAGTGTAGATGTATCAAGTATACAAGAAAATATTAATGGTGTTAGTGGAGCAATGGATGATGCAGGAACTGTTGCTACTAATGCTTTAAGTGAAATAGCTTCGGCTTCTGATAATGCTTTGACAAGTGCAGAAAATGCAGTTAGAAATTGTGGATTTGTTGGTAGTGGACAGCAAGAGAATTTATTACAATCATTAACTAATATAAAAAATCAAGCAAATAAAGCAATTACTGAATTAACAAATACTGTTTCTAAAGCGATTTCTAATACTACAGAAGCACACAAAGATACTGCTTCTAAAGTTGCATCAGCTTTTACAGCAAAATAGAAATTTAAAAATACATGGTTTATAAACCATGTGTTTTATTGTTAAGGATGATTTTAATGAAAGTGAATGTAGCAAATTTAAAATTAGAGGCACAAATACTAGAAAAACTAATTTCTGATTATGAAAATAATTATCAAAATATTTATACTATTTTTAATGAATTAACAAATTATTGGATTGATGGTAATTCAAAAGTATTTTTTGATGATATTGCTGAAAATAAAAATAAAATAATAGCTAATTATCAAGAACTTATTTCAATATATAATATTTATAAGTTTATAATTGAAAATTATGAAACTTTTGGAGAAAAGTTAGAATTTAATCTGGATTATAAAGATAAAGTTTTAGATAAGTTTGATTATTGTTTAAATATTTTAGAAAGAATAAATAATAAAATTAATCAAATTGATGTTAGTTTTTGTCAAAGTAAAGAAAATTTTTATAATGCTGAGCAAATTTTGAAAGAAAGCAATTTAATAAGTAAAAATATAAAATATAAAATTAAAAATAGCATGGAGATTATTGAAGAGATAGAAAAAAAAGTGTATAGAAAAATAGATAATATTGATATTAATATTTTAAAAGAGGATGATTTGTAATGATTAATAGTGTGGAAGTTAATAATCTTTTAAAAAAGTTAAAAATGTTTGTAACAGAAGAAAATAGAGTTTTTAATGAATTAAATGAACAATTAAGAAAAATTAAAAGTAATTATAATACAAATAATACTATTAATTTAGAAAATATTAATTTTAAATTAGAGAAAAAATTTAATATTATTAACAAAAATTATGACATTAATATAAATAAATTAAATGAAGTCTTAAAAGGCTATCAGAATACTTCTGAAATGGTAGCAGCGTCTTTAGAAAAATTAGGAGAAACAAATGGAAAATTTAGAACTTGAGCAAAAGTATAGACAATTAAATGCAGAATTAATGAATATTATAAATGATATAGATAATTTAAAAGAAGAATTACGAAATATAAAAAATGTTTTAAATGAAACTTTAAAAATAGATAATGATATTGTAGAAGAAGATAATATAAATTTAATAATAAATAATTTAAAAAAGGCAAAATTTTTTATAAAAAATCAGATGAAAAGTAAATGAAACTAAGATAAGGTTTTAGATATTTTTTTATTTTATATTTTATTAACAAGTGGTATACTTATTGTATTAACTTAGTATGTAAATTTTTTCATACTAAATTTTGTCCTTGTAACTCAGTTGGATAGAGTATCTGCCTCCTAAGCAGAAAGCCGACAGTTCGAATCTGTCCAAGGACGCCATTTTTTATTTAGTAAATATTGACAAAAAAATTAAATTATATGTTATAATATTCTATGAAGTTATTAAAGCTTCTTGATATTTAAAAACTTAATAAGGTGGGATGGTATGAAAAAGAAAGTTTTAGTTTTTTTAATAATACTGGCAACAGTTATGACATCATTTTCGGTTAGTCGGACTTTTGCTAAATATATTTCTAGTATTGACTTGTCTGATGAAGCACGTGTTGCACTCTGGGATATAGATATAACAAAAGATGTAGATTTATTTAGAGATTCGTATTTTGTAGTAAATGAAAATGGAGAAAAAGATTATTATGTTAAGTCATTAGGATGTAAAAGTATAGATGATGAAGAAGGAAATGCACAGGAAGTTTGTGATAATGTTATTGCACCTGGTACATCAGGAGAGTATAAGTTTACTATTTCAGGAACTCCAGAAACCAATTATAGGATAAAATTAAAAGTTTTAGAAAAAACTGATACTGTGGGAAGAATAACTTATAATTTAGATGGAATGTGTCCTACTGATGATATTAATGAACTTGCTTGGTGTATTGAAAGTCTTTATAGTATTGATGATGTATTTCCAGCAACTAGACCAACTGATATATATCATACAATTAGTTGGAAGTGGGATTTTTATAAAAGTGATGATGAAGATAAGAAAGATACAGAAAAGGGTAGTTCTGCAGTGATTAATGAAGATGAATTTGGTTATAATGATCAATCAAAAGTTAAACTATCAGTAAGAGTAACTGCAGAGCAAACAACAGATCGAGCAACAAAATAGTTGAATTGGGGAATTAAAAATGGATTGGCTAGAAATTAAAGAGTTTTTAAAAGATGCTATAAAAGTTATTATTGCTATTGTAGTAATATTATTTTTAATACAATATGTATTTTCTGTTACAAAAGTAGTTGGAAGCTCAATGTATCCTACTTTACGTGATGAGGAGATATTAATTTTAAATAAATTTAAGTATCGTTTTAAAGAAATTAAAAGAGGAGATATTATATCTTTAAAGTATGCTGATACTAAATATTTAATTAAAAGAGTGATTGGATTACCTGGAGAAAATATTTATATTAAAGATAGTACTTTGTATATAAATGATGAGGAATATAAGGAATCTTACATTTCAGATGATTTAATATATAAAGATTTTACTTTAAGAGATTTAAAATATGATAAGATACCTGATGATATGTATTTAGTTTTAGGTGATAATAGAGTAGATTCTCTAGATAGTCGAGAAATTGGTTTAATTAAAAAAGAGGACGTTATAGGAAAGATTTCGTTTCGTTTTTGGCCTTTAAATAGGATTAAATTTTTATAAATTATGAAAATATTATAAAAACTTACATAAAATAAATTGTAAGTTTTTTTGTTTACATTTTTAGACGTGTCTTGTTATTTAATTTAACATTATTTAATAATATATATTGTTTTTTTCTCTGTAAAATAAGTGTTTTTGGCTGTCAAGATATAAAGTTTAAAAATATTTAAATTTAGTAAATTTTTATTGACAGCTAAATCAACTTAAGTGTATTATTAATATAATAGGAAGGTATGTGGAGAGTATGAATAAGAAAAGGAACTTAATAATAGTAATAGTATTGTTGCTACTTTTAGGGACAGGATCATTTGTTTTTGCCAATCCAAGTGAAGAAGATATTAGTGGTACAGGAAATATGAGAAATGGAGATTCTTCTCAAACAACTAATGATTCAGATGAAGATTATAATTATAATGAAAATAATGATAATATAAATAATTCTTTAAATGATATCGAAGATAATAATACAGATACTGTTATAAATAGCAATCAAAATAATTCTACGAGTATTACAAATAGAAGATATATTTCTAATGGTGCGGGAGTTAGTGTAGGGAATATTGGAACTAATAATTCACAAGATAATCAGGGTAATGTAGATGGAAATAATTCAACTAATAATAATGGTTCAGGTGAAGATAATTCTAATAATCCAAATGATAATGAAAGCAATAATAAACCATCAGTAGATAATTCTTATGAATTAGCTTTAGCAGCAGTAGAAAAGGCTCGTGATTCATTAAAACAAATTGATGTAGACGAAGCTCAAAGATTAGTAGATAATGTTTTAGATGAGAATAAAAAAAATGAATTACAAAATATACTTGATAGTATTCAAGAAATTATAGATATATCGTATTTAGTTGAACAATTAGCTAATAAAGTTAATAATGCGACTAATAAAAATGATATGGATGATGCAAGAAATTTTAGAAATAATGAAAAAATTATTAATAAGGTAAATAGTTTATCAGATAGTACTAGAAAAGATGAATTGGTTGATATTTTAAAAAAATTATCAGAAGTTTTAGATGATACGGATGCACCAGTAATAACAGGCATAAATAATGGTGATATAACTAATAAAGTTGTTTCTATAGCTATAAATGATATAAATGAAGTTAGTATAATTTTAAATGGACAAATTGTTTCAAAAAGTGAACTTGAAAATATTAATGAAGATGGAATTTATGAATTGAAAGTAATTGATAAGGCATTTAATGAAACTTCTATTATATTTACAATAGATATGAAAAATCCAATTATAATAGGAATAGAAAATAATGCATATTATAATAAAGAAGTAGTTATCAACAGTAATGAAGAGGTAGAAGTATATTTAGAAAAAGATGGGATAAAAGTAGATAACTATAAAATAGGAGATACAATAAAAGAAGATGGAATATATAAAGTATATGTGGAAGATAAAGCGGGAAATGTATCAGAAACAATAACATTTACAATAGATACAATTAAGCCAACGGCAATTATTACATATAGTACAAAAGCTTTAACTAATGGTTTTGTAGTGGCAAAACTTGAAAAGGCTAGTGAAACAATAAAAATACTAAATAATAATGGAAGCAATGAATATGTTTTTATGGATAATGGAGAATTTGTATTTGAAATTGAAGATTTAGCTGGAAATAAAGAAAAAATAATTGCAAAGGTAACTAATATAGATAAGGAAGTTCCAGTATATAAAAATTTTGGTATTCTTAATTTAAGTAATTTTGGAACAGAAAAAGATGTTAGTGTAGCTAAAGCTTTAGATGAAGTCACAGTATTTATTACTTTTAATGAAAGATTAGCTGTAAATCCTAAAATAATAATTAATGGAAAAGAATTTGATAGTTATTTGGATAATGAGCATTCTACTGATAATGATTTTGTTTATGTAGCAAAATATATTGTAACAGATACAGATGAAGGAGAAATTCAAGTAGTTGTAAAGGATTATGCGGATGAAGCAGGTAATATTGGAGTGAATTTAAATAATAATAATATTAATCATTCAATTTATAGACAAGTTAAAGTGGTTTTAGCGGCTAGTTTTGATTTTGTAAATGGTGCGTCATTTAACACAAGTAATATTATAATTAAAAATCCTAATTATGCTTATATGACAGTATATAATTGGCAAACTAAAGAAACTGATAGAACCGAACAAAATACTTATACTGTAAGTGATAATACGATGTATACATTTACTCTTTATGATAAGAATAATAATATTATAGAACAAGCTAAAATGATATATGATAATATAAATCCTAAAATAATTGGACAAGGAAAAATTGGAAATGGAACATCAGAAATTATAAGTGAAGGTGTTTATGATAGTGTTAATTTAACTATTACTGATAATGATTTACATATTATTAAGAGAGTATTTGATGATGGGCATGAAGAAGTAATAAAAGAATATAATAAATATGATAACGATAAAAATAAATATGATTTATCTCTTAAAGATAATGGTACTTACAATATCGTAGTTGTTGACAGAGCGGGAAATGAATCTAGTATTAAATTTTCAATAAAAGAAAAAAGTTTCTTTTCTGCTATTTTATCTGTATTCGGTTTATAATAGTAGGGGTGTTTTAATATGGCTTATATGAAATTTAAAGAGCTTACAAAGTATTTTGATTTTAAAAAAGAAATACTTGATATTGAATCACTTCCTGATTATACAAAAGAATATGTGAGTGATATTGAAAAAATTTTAATGGCATATAAAAATAGTAAGGATTATGTTTTATTTACTGATAAGAGAATGATTTTATTTGATAGAGATCCTCTAGCTGCATATTATAAAAAAATTCATATTGTACCTTATAAATCTATATCAACAAGTGCAATAAATTATATGCCTAGTAAAGTGGAGTTGTTATTTAGTTTTGATAGTGGATATCAATTACATATAAATTTTGTAGGAATGAATCATGATAAAAAAGAAAATTTGAAAAAAGTATATAAACTGATGATGGAAATGACAATTTAAGTTATAAATAATCAATCTGAAATATGATTGATTTTTAATTAGAAAAATTGTAGAATATTAAAAATTTAATATTTTAGAAAGGCAATCTATATGAAAAGTAAAAAAATAACAATTAATTCTTTTTCAATAACACCTTTAATTGTTAATGAGCAAAGTCAAATAATTTTTCAAAGGCATTGTGATTATAATAGAAAAGATGGAGGACTTATTGAGGATTCTGTAATTAGACAACAGGAAATTGTAAATACATTTTTAAATAATTTAAATATTAGAGATTTAGATAATACTTATTTTCTTTTTATATCGAGTAATACAAGTGGAGAGAAAAATTTTAAAAGATGTGTTGAAACTACAAATATTGCAATGAATTTAGTAAAATATTTTTTTAATGAAAATAATATTTCTTTAAGTCATGTAATAAATATGAATGATTTGTTGAATTATAAAAATAGTATTCATGAAGCTAAAAGCCTATCTGAACCACAAATGTTCATTGATAATACAGGATATTTGGAATATTTAAAAAATAAATATGGTGGTATAAATAAAGAATTTTGGATTGATTTTGAAAGTGATTTATCAAAGCAGAAAAGAGAAGAATTAAAAGCTGAAGGCCCTGATCAAATTGTTGAAAGAGCTAATAAGTATATTTATTTGTTACAAAGGTATTCTAATTATTTTCATCAAAAAAATCCAAATTCAAAATTGATAATTTGGTGCGGTACACATTATGATTTGATAAGTCCGTTAATTAAAAAAGATATTTTTAATTTTAATAAAACCGATATAGTAGAGGTAAATTATTGTGGAGGTTTTTCTTTTATATTAAATAATGAGAATGAAATAATAGCAAATGTTAATGGTTTTGATTATCCAGTTGATTTTCAATATAAGAAACAGCTTCATCGACGTTTTTAAAAATAGGAACGCCATTTTTTTGAAATCTAGAGTAATATTCTCTATTTTTTTTGATTTTTTTTAAATTATTACTTTTTATACCGCCATCATAATTATTATTTTCACGGTATTTAATATATTTTAGATGAGTTTCAAAATCTGGTATAACGATTGCATCAGGAATTATGTTTACAGAGCTAGCCCCAATTATCCAAAAACCTAATTTTTTAGCTTGTTCAGTTATAACATCAGCTCTTCTTTCAATTTCATCAATTTCTTTACCAGGCAGGTTCCACCAATCTCCTTTAGGAAAAGCTTTAGTTGAATACCATAGTTCATCCCCATCAATCCAATTTTTTTCTTTTTGATTTTTTACAAAGTAGGTTTTTCCAATTCCAGAAGGTCCATATATAAAATATCCATTTTGATGGGTAACATATTCTTTTTTTAATTTATTATAAATTTCTTTACCATCAGAAAAAATTAGCGGAGTATCTTTATTATATAAATTATTTAAATACCAGTTTTCATTTTTTTTCATTAGTTCACATCCTAATCATATTATATCATGAAAATATTAAGATTTTATTAATGAAAAAATAAAAAGCTTATATTATTTTTGTTAAGCTTTTATTTATGTTTTTTTCTAGGTATATTTAAATGAATCATGCATTTATAAAGGAATGGAGCCATAAGACTTAGGTAAGTAAGTTTATCAATTGTACGATTAAAATAGCGAGTAATGAAATTATAAATGGAACAGTTTATATAGTTAATAATTTGAATGAAAAATTTTAGTATTTTATGTCCACTATTTAATTTATAATTTAATGGTTTACAAATGTTGAAGCAAACGCGTTTATCACATATATCGATTTTATTTTTAGTGTATCCTGCTCTCAATAAACCTTCTACGAAAGCAATTTGCATTTCAGTATTAGGAAAAACTACACATGCACGAAGTTTCAAATCTTTTGGTCTAGAAAATAAACCAACATCAAATCCTGTAAGCCACCAACTTAATTTAAATCGAGAAAAAAGAAAGCAATTTTTAAAAAGGATAAAGCCCATTTTTAAACGTTCGTTATCATTTGCGCTGCGATATTTTTGATGTTTTTCATCAAAAATATATAAGCCTATTTCAGCACCGGTTGTAATTCCATATTGACCTTTCCAAAATTCTAAACGATACTTTTTTTGATTATATTCAAAATAAATAGGTTCACAATCCATAATGATATTAAAAAGAGGAGACTTTAAATCAAAAAAATCACTATATCCAATATTTCTTTGCCAAGGATTATTTTTAGAAATGACTATATCTTGTTCAAGGTCAAATTCAAAACCAAATGGACTTAAAACTTTATTAACTTTATGTAATTTTTCTTCTTCATTCATACATTTTACTTTTTTTATAGTACATTTTTTTCTTCTTAGATGGAAAAAATATATTATTACTATTAGAAAAAATATAAAGGAAAAGTATATCATAATTAACCTCCTTAATATATAATATAAAAAAGAAAAAAAAGAGGAGCGGTTTTTTAACCACTTCATATACTATTATATTATAAAGTATGATAGGTAAGAGGAATGGAGAAAATGAAGGAGATTTTTAATTTTAAAAAATAAAAATTATTTGAAGATAAAATATATGTTTTAACTAATAATCGAAAAAATATTTCATATGATAATGAAAATTGGATAAGAATAGATTGTGAATTAATTGATGATAGTGAAAATATTGAAGCATAAAAAGCAATAATGAAAAAATTTGATTGTATGGCCAATGAATTATAGTAATATTATTTACAGATATATTATTAAAATATTAAAAAAATAGAATAAAAAAGCTTAATAGGAAAAACACCTATTTTTTTCTTTTTCATATGATAAAATAGGAGTTGATAGTATGATAAAAGGAATTGATGTTTCGTCATATCAAGGAAAAATTGATTGGACACGTGTTAAACCTTATATAGATTTTGTCATTATTCGTTGTGGATGGGGAAATGATATTAGAAGACAAGATGATGTTTATTTTGAGAGAAATGCTTTGATGTGTAAAGAGTTAAATATTCCTTTTGGTGTTTATTTATATAGTTATGCGACTAATTTAGATGAAGCTAGAAGTGAGGTTAATCATACTTTACGTTTAATTAAGGATAAAAAATTAGAATATCCAGTTTTTTTAGATGTTGAAAGTAAAAGACAAATGGGACTTCCTAAAGAAACATTAATAGAAATTGTCAAATATTATTGTGAAGAAATTCAAAAAGCTGGTTATTATGTAGGAATTTATTCAAGTTTAAATCGTTTTCGTAATAATCTGGATTCTAGAGATTTAGATATTTTTGATAAATGGGTTGCAGAGTGGAATGATGAATTTACATATAAAGGAAAAGCAGGAATGTGGCAAAATACATCTTATGAAGAAATATCTGGAATAAGAGATCGTGTAGATGGAGATGTAGCTTTTTATAATTATCCCAAAATAATTCGTGATGCTGGTTTAAATCATTTAGAAGATATAGAAAATAATGATACATTGAAATATAAGGTTGGTGATAAGGTATTTGTAACAGGAGATGTTTATATGGATAGTGATGCGGAAGTTGTTTTAAAAGGTATTTGTGATACAGAATTTATGATAGAAGAAATAGAAATAAATGAAGAAGCACCTTATAAAATAAGTGAGGGTTATGTAAAGGCAAGTTCATTATATACAAAATGTTCATAAATTAAAAATATTTAATTAGGATATTTAGTATATGATTGACTCATTTAATTAAGAGAAAACTATTTTTTAAATTTTGAAAAAAGATTTATCAAATAAAAATTAAAGTATCTATTTTATTAGATGCTTTTTTGGCGTATAATTGTAATTGACTAGTAGGAGGTATTAAATGAAGAAAATTTTAAAAAGTATTAAAGGTAATGATTTTGAATTTGAAGTTTGTAATTTAGCCGAAGAAATAATTAGTGTTTTACAAGCTGGTTACATAATAACACCAGAAGGAGATTTTATTCCTGTCAATGATGATGAGTATCATAAAGATGTTTTTACAAATTATTTAAATAAATATTTAGAAAACAATCCATTAGCTAGTTATAGTAGTAATGAAGCGTTAAATGCTTTAATTAAAATCAATCATATTGTTTATTATGGAATAAAACCTCAAGTTATTAATAATGTTTATGAGAATAGAGGGGGTAATACGGGAGGTTTTGGCTTGCTTATTTTACCTAAAAACTATTTGGATGTAATGACTAATGAGCAAAGAAAATCAACTAAAGTTTTATTAGATTCTAATAAATCTATATTTGGAAATAGTGAAAAAATATTATTAGAAATTTATGAACAAAAAGAAGAAAATAAATTAAATAAAAAAGAGTTTATAAATTTTTTAGAGTCATATATAGAAAATGATGAGATAAAGCCAAAATTATAGATAAATGATTGAAGATAAAATAGTAATTTTAAATTAAAAGATGGTTATTGTAAATTATAATTTTTAGAAAAAGTAAGTAATTAATTTTTTTTAGTAGATATTTAATTATTAAAAATTATAGAATAGTACAATGCAGTGGGGGATGTTGATGAAATTAAATAAATTATTAAAAAGGTTTTTAGAAGAAACTAATATTTTAAAAGATAAAAGGGTTATGTTATTGATGGTTTATGGGAGTCGTATTACAAATAATAGTACGAAAAATAGCGATTTAGATATATTAATAATTACTTCAGAAGTTGGGAGTTATAAAGCTTCTAGATTAATTGATGGAATTCCAATTGATATGACAATTGCTTCAATAGATGATGCACAAAGGGAAATAATTATGTCAAAAGCTACTGGATCATCTTTTTTTAAATCAGTTTTAAAGACGGGGCAAATTGTTTTAGATAGGTATGACACATATAATAATTTATTAAATGAATTGAATTATCAAGTTAAAAGAAATAGATTATTAAATCCTAAATTGTTTGAATTAGCTTTGAATCATATAACAGATTTTATGTCTAATACTTTTAATAAAGATGTCAATTATTTTACTGCTTTAGAATTTTTAAGAAGGTTATATCATGCTCAAAATAATTGTAGTAATATTCATGTTACTAAAGTTTATGATTTATATAAGGATAAAGATAGAGCAAAAGAGAAATATATGGCAAAGCTTCCAGATGAGGACTTTATTAAAAATTATTTAAGTGCTTTAAAAGAAAATGATTATAATAAGCGAAAAGAGTATCTTATGAAATTTCTTAAAAGTTTTGAAACTGAAAATATAAGAAGTGTAATAGCCAATAATGATTTTTTAAATAAAAATGAAATTATGAAAAAATTAGTAATACTAAATAATGCAGTAATAAAATGTGAAACAATGTTATTAGAAAATCATCCTTATGCAAATGTACTATATTTTATCCTTATAGGAGAGCTTAAAAGCATTTATAACCAAATATACAGTCAAGAAAGTATTGATTTTATAAAATGTTATAAGAATGCTTTAAAAGAAAGAGATAAAGAAAACAGAATTAGAGTTTTAGAAAATCTATTTTGTTTAACTGATTACGAATATCGAATTGATTACAATGATTTTATGCTAAAACTGTAATAATTTGATTGTGAAGTCGTTAGTATTTTTTTCATAATTAGTAAATTTGTATTTAGTGATTTTTTTAGCTATAATAAACTTGGTGAATTTTATGACAAAGATTATTGTAGTTGGCGGAGGAGCTTCTGGTTTAGTTGCTGCAATTAGTGCAAAAAGAAGTGGTGCAGAGGTAATTGTATTAGAAAGAAATGATACTTTAGCTAAAAAGATTTTAATTACTGGTAATGGAAAATGTAATTATTGGAATGAAGATCAAAATTTAAATCATTATCATTCTTCTAGTGAAGAGTTGTTAAAGGATATCATAACTTTAGAAAATCAAAAGAAAGTTTTAAATTTTTTTGATGAGTTAGGAATTATTCCTAAAATTAAAAATGGTTATTATTATCCTTATTCTAATCAAGCGGTTGCAATAAAAGCAGCGTTGATTAATGAAATTGAAAATTTAAAAATAGAAGTTCTTAATAATATGTTTGTTGAGAAAATAGAAAAAGAAAATGATAAGTTTTTAGTATTTACTAAGAATAAAACTTTTAGTAGTGATTCAGTTATAATAGCTACAGGATCTAAAGCAGCACCTAAAACTGGTTCTGATGGTAATGGTTATTTACTAGCTAAAAAATTTGGTCATAAAATTGTTCCTATTTTACCATCATTAACACAGATTTATGGAGATTCTTTTTATTATAAAGAATGGAATGGAATACGTTTAGAGGCAAAAGTTTCTTTATATGAAGATGACAAATTAATTAAAGAAGAAACTGGAGAAATACATTTGACTGATTATGGTGTTAGTGGGATTTGTATATTTAATTTGAGTGGATTGGCTGCTAAAGGTTTAGCTAAGAAAAGAAAAGAGATTGTATTAATTAATTTTGTTCCAGATTTATGTTTTAATAACTGTACTGATTTTGTTAAATGGTTAGATAAAAGAAATAGAAATTTAAATAATAGAACAATTGCTAAGTTATTTGATGGATTTATTAATTATAAGTTGGTTTATTTATTTTTAAAGTTGGTTCAAATAAATCCTAATTTATTATGGCAAGACATAAGTGATGAAAAAAAGCTTCTACTTGCTGATATTATTATTAATCATAAATTGAATGTTTTAAAAGTAAATGATTTTTTAAAAGCTCAAGTTTGTAGTGGTGGAGTTAATTTATCTGAGATAAATCCTAAAACAATGGAATCATTTAAAGTAAAGAATTTGTATTTTACTGGTGAAATATTGGATGTTGATGGTGATTGTGGTGGTTATAATCTTTCTTTTGCTTGGATTAGTGGTATATTAGCTGGAGAAGATATAGGTGATAATAATGCTTAAAGTTAGACAATTAAAAGTTCCAGTTTTAAGAAATAGTGAAGAGTATTTAAAGGAATGTATAGCTAAAAAGTTGCATATTCAAATTAAGGATGTTAAAAATTTTACAATAAGTAGACAATCTGTTGATGCTCGTGATAAGAAAAATGTATTATTTATTTATGAGATTATTGTTAGTCTGGATTGTGAAGAAAAAATATTAAAGAAATTTGAAAGTGCTAATATTTTAAAATATGAGAAAGAAGAATACAAAGATCCTGTTAAAGGGAAAGAAAAATTAAATGAGCAAATAGTTATTGTAGGAAGTGGTCCAGCTGGATTGTTTGCTGCACTTTTATTGGCAGAAAATGGTTATAAACCTGTAATAATTGAACGGGGTGAAAAAATTGAAGATCGTGTTTTAAGAGTTGAAAGTTTTTGGGAAAATGGAGATTTAAATCTTAATAGTAATGTTCAATTTGGTGAAGGTGGTGCTGGAACATTTTCGGATGGAAAGTTAAATACATTGGTAAATGATAAGTTTTTCAGAGGTAAAAAAATATTAGAAACTTTTGTAAAGTATGGAGCTCCAAAGGATATTTTGTATTTACAAAAGCCTCATGTGGGAACAGATATTTTGCGTCAGGTCATTGTAAATATGAGAAAAGATATAATTAAAATGGGGGGAGAGTTTTTTTATAATAATTGTTTAACTGATTTAATAATTGAGGATAATAAGTTGAAAGCAATTGAAATAAATAATTATAAAAAGATTGATTGTTCTAATTTAATTTTGGCAATTGGCCATAGTGCAAGAGATACTTTTGAAATGCTTTTTAGAAAAAGTATAGAAATGAGTTCAAAATCATTTGCCGTAGGAATTAGAATTGAACATCTTCAAGAAAAGATTAGTTATTCTCAATATGGTGATTTTGCTAAGTTTTTATCTCCAGCTAGTTATAAGTTAACATATACTACTAAAAGTGGAAGAGGAATTTATTCTTTTTGTATGTGTCCTGGAGGATATGTTGTTAATGCCTCAAGTGAAGAAAAAAGATTAGCTATTAATGGAATGAGTAATTATAAGAGAGATAGTTTAAATGCCAATAGTGCTTTAGTTGTATCTATTACACCAAATGATTTTGGCACTAGACCTTTAGATGGAATAGAATTTCAAAGAAAATTAGAGGAGAAAGCATATTTAATTGGGAAAGGGAAGATTCCGTTACAACTTTATAAGGATTATGTAAATAATAAGATTTCAAATAATTTTGGTTCTTTTAAAACAGAAATGAAAGGTGATTATCATTTTTCTAATTTAAATGAAATATTTCCAGATTATATAAATAATTCTTTAAAAGAGGCAATTTTAGTATTTGGAAAAAAGATTAAAGGGTTTGATAATGATGATACTATTTTAACTGGGATTGAAAGTAGAACTTCATCTCCTGTTAGAATTTTAAGAGATGCAAATTTTGAGTCTAATATTAAGGGAATTTATCCAAGTGGAGAAGGTGCTGGATATGCTGGAGGTATAATGACAGCTGCTATTGATGGGATTAAGGTAGCTGAAGCTTTGATAAAAAAGTATTCTAGTTTTGAATAGAATATTTTTTTATTTATAAAGCACAATATTACTGGTGAGATATATTGAGCTTATGGGAAAAATATATAGATAAAAAAACATTTAAAAGTTTGGAAAAAGATATAAAAGTAGATACTTTAATTATTGGAGGAGGAATAACAGGGTTAACAACATTGTATTATTTAAGAAATTTTAATTTTTCTATTGCCTTAGTAGATGCTAGCCAAATAGGATTAGGAATTACTAAAAATACAACAGGAAAATTAACTTTTTTACAAGGTGCAGTTTATACTGATTTAGTAAAAAATGTTGGAAAAAAGACAGCTATAAAGTATTTACAATCTCAAAAGTATGCTATTTCTTTAATAAAAGAAATTATTAATCAAGAGAAAATAGATTGCGATTTAGATTATGCTACTTCTTTTGTTTATGCTTTAAATGATAAAGATGTTAAAAAGTTAAAGTTTGAAAAGGATTTTTTAAAGGAAAATAATATTATAGTAGCAGAAAATGAGTATGATAAAAGTTTTTATAATATATCAGTTAAAGAAACATATGTTTTTAATCCAGTAAAATATTTAAATTCTTTAAAAAGAATATTAAAAAACAATCAGATTTATGAAAATACAAAAGTAGAAAAAATAAATTATATGAATAAAAAGTTTATTTGTTATACTCATAGTCAAAGAATTATTGCTAAAAATGTTATTATTGCTTGTCATTATCCATTTTTTATTTTTCCTTTCTGTCTTCCTTTGAAATCTCATATTGAAAAATCATATTTAATTGCGTGTAAAACTGAGAAAAATAAACATACATCGGGTATTACAGTTTCTAATCCTGGATTCTCTTGGCGTTATTATCAAGATGGTGATAATATTTATAAAATTTATTTGGGAGAATCACATTTGACAGCTTTTAAGCCAAATGTTAAAGAGAATTTTCAAAAAGTAAAAGATATGTTCCAAATTTCCAATGAAGATATAGTAGCGATGTGGAGTAATGTTGATATTATTACAGATGATAAAATGCCATACATTGGTGAAATTAAAAAGAATCTATATATTGCTACTGGATTTAATACTTGGGGAATGACGAATGGAATTTTAGCAGCTAAAATTATTTCAGATAGTTTATTAAATAAAAGGAATTTGTATGCTGATTTATTTCAAATTAAAAGAGTTAATTTATATAAATTTAAAAGCTTTTTTAGTAATACATTAACTAGTATAGTTGCTTTTTTAGGGAGTAAAAAAATAAAAAAAAATTGGTATACTGAAAAGATAAAGTTTAAAAAAATTAAAGGTAAAAGTGTTGCTATTTATACTGATAATTTAGGTAAAAAATATATTGTTTATACAACTTGTCCGCATTTAAAATGTAGTTTAATATTTAATGAATTAGAAAAAACTTGGGATTGCCCATGTCATAGTTCTAGATTTTCGCTTGATGGAAAATGTATAAAAGGACCAAGTAAATATGATATTTCATTTAAAAAATAAATTATTTTTTTTATATTTTATAAAATTTATGTTTGTGGTTAAAAATCTTGTAAAAAATAGGCTTTTATTTTTATCTAATTAATATTATAATAATGTTGTTTTATAAAATAAATTAGAAAAAATTACTGAGTTTTATATAAAAAAAATATTTAGATGATAAATAATGTAGGAGGAGTACATCATGCGTTTAAGTACAGAGTGGAAAGATTATGAATGTTTAGATGCTGGTGGAGGAGAAAAATTAGAACGTTTTGGTAGTTTTATATTTAGAAGACCAGACCCTCAAGCTATATGGAATGTTAATAATTATCATGATTGGGAAACAATAGATGGGTATTACCACAGGAGTCAAGAAGGTGGAGGAAAATGGGAGTTTAAAAATAAACTCCCAGATTTTTGGACCATTAATTATAAACATTTAACTTTTAAAATTAGTCCTACTAATTTTAAACATACAGGAATATTTCCAGAACAAGCAGTTAATTGGGATTTTATGATGGATAAAATTAAAAATAGTAAACGAGAAATAAAAGTTTTAAATCTTTTTGCTTATACGGGATGTGCTAGCATGGCTGTATCTAGTGCTGGAGCTAAAGTGGTACATGTTGATGCATCAAGAGGAATGACAGAATGGGCTAAGGAAAATATGCGTTTATCTCATTTAGAAAATAACGAAATTCATTTTATTGTTGATGATTGTGTAAAGTTTGTGAGTCGTGAAATTAGAAGAGGTAATAAGTATGATGCAATTTTAATGGATCCGCCAAGTTATGGAAGAGGACCTAAAAAGGAAGTTTGGAAATTTGAAAAAAATATTTATTATTTAATTGATTTATGTATGCAAGTTTTATCTGATCAGCCTTTGTTTTTTCTGATTAATTCTTATACAACAGGAATTTCTAGTATTGTTCTTAATAATATTTTAAAAACAACTATGTTAAAAAAGTATCCTTATGGAAAAGTTACTTCAGGAGAGATAGGACTTCCTATAACTCGTGATAATTTAGTTTTACCATGTGGTATTTATGGATATTGGGAAGAATGATTAATATTTTATATGAAGATAATCATCTATTAGTTGTAGAAAAACCAATCAATATTTTAGTTCAAGAGGATAATACAAAAGATTTAGATTTACTTACAATTTTGAAGAATTATTTAAAAGAAGCTTATAATAAACCTGGTAATGTTTATTTAGGTTTAGTTCATCGTCTTGATCGAGTTGTAGGTGGAGTTATGGTATTTGCTAAAACCAGTAAATCAGCTTCTCGCTTGTCTAAACAAATATCTAATCATCAAGTAAAAAAAACTTATTATGCAGTTGTATGTGGTTCTTTAAAGAAAGGTGGAAAATTAGAAAATTACTTGTTAAAGAATGAAAAAACTAATACTTCAATAGTTTCTGATAAAGGGAAATTAGCAGTTTTAAATTATCAAGTTTTAGATATAAAAAATAATTATTCATTGGTAAAAATTAATTTAGAGACTGGTAGACATCATCAAATAAGAGTACAATTTAGTCATTTAGGATTTCCTTTATATGGAGATGCCAGATATAATAAAAACTATAAAAATGGAGAACAGATAGCTTTATTTGCTAAAGAGTTATCATTTTATCATCCAATTACTAAAGAATTATTAACATTTTCGTTGGAACTTCCAAATTGTTATCCTTATACAATGTTTGAATTTTAAAGTATTAGAATTTTCTAATATTTTTTTTTGTGTTTCATATTATTTATTGGTGATTAATATGAAATATTGTGTGGACATGCCTTATCCAAGTGTTAAGGTTTCTAAAAGAGATTTAAATTTAGCTAAGAAATTACTTAATGTTTATGCAGGTGAGGTAAGTGAAGATACAAGTGCACATACTTATATTTTTCAGAGTTTAATAGTTGAAGATAAAGAAATAAGCAAAATTTTAAAAAATATTGGTATTGTCGAAATGCATCATTTAGATCTGTTAGGGTTGCTTATAAAAAACTTAGGTTTAATACCTTTTTTCGCAAGTGTAGAGAAAGAAAAAATTAAATGGTTTAGTGGTAAATATATTAATTATGAAAGAGATTTAAAAGAATTATTATTAAATAATATAGCATTAGAAAAAAAAGCAATTAGTAATTACGAAAATATTTTAAAAGAAACAAGTGATATATATATAATTCATTTAATTAAGAGAATTATATTAGATGAAAGACTACATATCGAAATTTTTGAAAAAATTTATAAGCAATTATAGTTAAAAAAATTGCTTTTTTAATTTTTATGATGAATTATAAAGTATCACCAAATGAAGTTATAAAGATGTAAACATAATTTGTTTATTTACTGTAATTGTAACTAATGTTAATGATTTCTTTTTTCTATAAAATTTTGCATATAATATTTATTTAAAAGAAATAAGTTTAATGAATATTAAATAACTAGTTTAGAAAAAAATTGCTTTTTTATCGTTTATAACCATGTTATAATTAAATAAGATAGAGAGGGTAAACAATGAAAAAGTATGATGCAATAGTTATTGGGGCTGGAAATGGTGGACTTGTTGCGGCATTAAGATTAGCAAATAATGGTAAAAAAGTATTAGTTTTGGATAAAAATATTGCTCCTGGGGGATTTTCTACGAGTTTTATGAGAGGAAGATTTGAATTTGATGCTTCCATGAATTCTTTACATGAATTTGGAACTAAAGATAATCCAGGTATAGTTTATAAGTTGTTTGAAGATTTAAATATTATTGATAAAATAAAATTTGTAGAAATAAAAGATGCTTATCATGTTTATTCTAGAAATAGCAAAAGTGATTATATTATGCCTTTTGGTGTAGAGAGTTATATTGATAAAATGGAGAAGTATGTTCCAGGTAGTAAAAATTCTTTAGAGATTTTTTTTAAGATATCACGTGAGTGTTATGAAGCTATTACTTATTTAGAAACTAATGAAGAAGAGATTAGTGATGAAATTTTAGCGGAGTTATATCCTAATTTTATAAAATTTGCAATTTTAACACTTTCTAAAGGTTTACAACTTTTGAGAATGCCATTAAAGGCTCAAGAAATATTGACTGCTAATTGGTCTTATTTTGGTAGTCCATCTAATACACTTTCTTTTGTACATTTTGCTTGTATGTTTTATTCTTATATTGCTAAAGGCGCTCAGATTCCTAGAAAAACTAGTTATGAAATAAGCTTAATACTAGCAGAAGCTATAGAAAAAAAAGGAGGTAAAGTTCAATATTTATCGACTGTTAAAGAGATATTGTTTGAAAATAATCAGGTTTCTGGAGTTAAACTTGTTAATGGAGAAGAATATTATGCTAATTATATAATTTGCGATATTTCACCTCATGTTGTTTATGGTAAAATGATTCCTGAGAAAATTTTACCTCAAGATGCAATTAAACTTACTAATTCAAGAGTTTTAGGGTCTAGAGGATTTTCAATTTATTTAGGTTTGAATCAAAGTGCTGAAGAAATAGGATTAAATGATTTTAATTATTTTATTTATCATACATTAAATAGTAATAAAGAATATGAAAATATGAATAGTATTAAAAATAATAATTGTACAGCAGTAGTTGTTAATAATGCTAATCCGACTTGTTCGCCAAAAGGAACATGTGTAATGCAATTAATGACTTTGTTTACAGGAGATTGTTTTGATAGTGCTGTTTCAGTAGAAAATTATTTTGATTTAAAAGAGGAAATAGCGGAAAATATTATCAATTCATTTGAAAGAACTACTGGTATTTTGATAAGAGAATATATTGAAGAAATAGTTATTGCCACACCTATTACATTTGCAAGATATTGTGGATATCCAGATGGGGTTATTCATGGTTATAAAGCAACAGGACCTGATAATTTGATTCCCCGAATTAGAAATAGTGTCAATGAAAATTATATTAAAGGTTTAAGGTTTTGTGGAAGTTTTGGGATGTATTTATCTGGTTGTGGTTCCGCTTATTTATCTGGTAATAGAGCAGCATTAGATGTATTAAAAGAGATGGAACATGAGGGAGAAAATGAGTGAGATGAAAAAAATTAGTAAAAAAGATATAATGAATTTTAAAAAGCTCGAACTAGAACGACAAAAAGTAATTCATGATTTTAATTTAAAACCTATTGTAACAGATTATTTTGTAAATGATCTTGTTTATAAATTACATCCAGATATTCAATTTGTTAAAGTTTTAGAAGTTATTAAAGAAAGTGATGATGTAAAAACTTTTGTGATAGGGCCAGACATTGATAAAGGAACTAATAACTTAGCTTATTTTAAAGCTGGACAATGTATTAGTGCTTGTGTAAAAATTGGAGTAGGTATTTATCAACGACCATACACAATTAGTTGTAGTCCTAAAAATGCTTTAGATAATAAATATACAATTACAATTAAAAGAAGAGATAATGGTATTGTATCAAATTATTTTTTTGATGAAGTAGATAAGGGATATTCATTTTCAGTAAGTGCTCCTTTTGGTGATTTTTGCTATTCTTCTATTAGAGATGAAAATCATGTTATTGCTCTTGCAGAAGATAGTGGAATAATACCTTTTGTTTCGATGGCAGAAGCAATTTATGATGGAATAGAAGATTTTAATCTAACAATTATTTATGCTGGTAAGACAAAAAATGATTTAATTTTTCGAGAAAAATTAGATAATATAATATGTAAATTAGAAAAAGTAAATGTAATTTATATTCTTAGTGAAGAAAATGATAATGAATTTTTAAATGGTTTAATTGATAAAGAAATTATAGAACAGTATAAGAAAGAATATAATTCTTTCTTTGTATGTGGTTCTTTGAATTTCTATGCTTATATTAATGAAATTTTAAAGGAATTTAATTTGCCTAAGAAATATATTAGACATGGATTATTTATGGGAGAGATAGAATTAGATAATTATAATGAATATAAGTTGACAGTATTAACTGATTCAGAAGAATTTCATTTAAAATGTAATGAGAAAAAAACGCTTCTTCAAACTATGGAAGAAAGTGGAATAATTGTTCCAAATAAATGTCATGTAGGAGAATGTGGTTATTGTCGAAGTAAACTTATTAGTGGTAAAATTAAAACATTTGATGAAAATATAAGAGCGGCTAATGAGATTCATAATTATATTCATCCTTGTTGTTCTTTTCCTTTGAGTGATATTACGATAAAATTAACTAATTAAAAAAGAGAAAAATAAATTTTCTCTTTTTTAATTAGTTAATTTTATCTATTGTAATATTCAACAATTAGACTTTCATTAATTTCACTATTAAGTTCACTTCGATCAGGAATTCTTATATAAGAACCAGTCATTTTTTTATCATCGAATTCAACAAATGCTGGACGATTTAAAGTGTTTTCTAAAGCTTCTTTAATTGCTTTGTGATTTAATGAATTCTCTTTAACACTTATAATATCACCAGGTTTTACTTGATAAGATGGAATATCAACTTTTATGCCATTAACCATAATATGACCATGATTAACAACTTGTCTGGCTCCACGTCTAGTTTTAGCAAGTCCCATACGATAAACCAAATTATCTAAACGACTTTCTAATAGTTTAAGCAAGTTTTCACCAGCTACACCTTTCATACGAGATGCACGTTCAAACACTTTTCTAAATTGTTTTTCTGTTAAACCATACATTAGACGAACTTTTTGTTTTTCTTGTAATTGAATACCATATTCACTTAATTTTTTACGTCTATCAGCTCCATGAGCACCAGGAGCATAAGGACGACGAGCTAATTCTTTACCATTTTCTAAAAGTGAAAAATTTAACCTTCTTGCTTTTTTATAAGCAGGTCCTGTGTATCTTGCCATAACAATCTCCTTTCTTTATATTGCTTTAAGTTATTTGGAAAAATAATTTTATTAGGGAGTTTATTTTTTCATTTCACAAAAAGGCAGTTTTGCTACTTTGTTTTTTTTATAAACACGTTAACACTTTCTTTTTCCGCTGCCAACTTCAGCACTAATAATTATACACCATATTTTGATTATGTCAAATTATATACTTTTAAATAATAGTTTAGTACTTAAAATAAGATAAAAAATGTTATACTTATATTGGTGTATATATGAATAATGTTATTAAAGAAGTATTAAAAAAAATAAATGAGGCAGGTTATGAGGCATATATTGTTGGGGGATATGTAAGAGATTTTCTTCTTGGAGATTTTAGTAATGATATTGATATTTGTACAAATGGAACAATAAAAGAGCTTTTAAATATTTTTAATGGAAAAGTAAATGATTGCGGTTCTCTTAATTTAAAGGTGAATGATTTTAATATTGATATTACAACTTTCAGAGAAGAAAGTTCTTATAAAAATAGACGTCCTACAAATATTATTTATATTGAAGATTTAGAGAATGATTTAAAAAGAAGAGATTTTACAATAAATGCTATTTGTATGAACAAAGAAGGTAAAATAATTGATTATTTGAATGGAGTAAATGACTTACATAAGGGTGTTGTTAAAGCTATAGGGGATCCTTTAAAAAAATTAAAAGATGATCCATTGCGAATATTAAGAGCAATTCGTTTTGCTACTATTTTAAATTTTGATATTGATGAATCTTTGAATAAAGCTATATTTGAAGTAGCTAGTTTAATAAAAAGTTTGAGTTATTATCGAATAAAAAATGAAATATCAAAAATTTTATTATCTGTTAATTATCAAATTGGTTTGGATTTATTAAAAAAATATCAACTTACTGATTATTTAAATATTTCATATAAACATTTGGTATATACAAAAGATTTGTGTGGAATGTGGGCTCAAATAGATTATCCAGATTGTTTTCCATTTACAAAAAATGAAAAAAATACTATAGTTAAATTGCGTGAAATTTTAAATACTGGATTTATTAATAAAGAAATTATTTATAAATATGGTTTGTATTTGTCTTTAGTGGCAGGGGAAATATTAGGGATAGATGTAAATTTTATTTATAGTTTACATCATAACATGCCAATAAATGTACGGAAAGATTTAAATATTACTTATTTAGAAATAGTTGATATACTTAATGTTGAACCATCAAGTTTTGTTAAGGAAATTGAAAATGATTTAGTATGTGAAGTTTTAAATGAAAGAATTAATAATTCTTTTGAAGAGATTAGGGAATTTCTTGTTGATAATAAGGAAAGGTGGATAAAAGAATGAAACAATTAATGAAAGAAAAAATGTTAGTTTTTCCATCTTATATATTAGATGTAGTAAAACAATTAAATTTAACACTTGATGAATTTTTATTAGTTATATATTTTTGGAATTATTTAAGTGTTTCTTTTGATGTTTCAGAGATTTCAAAAGTTATTAAGATAAAGGAAAATGAGGTTTTAAGTGCTTTTAATGCTTTGCTTAGTAAAGGATTAATTACTTTGGATTCTTTTAAAGATGGAAATGGTAAAAGAACGGAAGTTATTAATTTAGATAAATTTTATATGTTGATTGATGAAAATTTGAAAAAACAAGAGAAAAAGGCAGAAGAAGTCGATATTTATACAGTTTTTCAAACAGAATTTGGGCGTCCTATCTCTTCAATGGAATATGAGATAATAAGAGCTTGGTTAGAGAAAGGATTTAGTGAAGAAATTATTTTAGGTGCATTAAAAGAAGCAGTTTATAATGGTGTTAGTAATTTACGTTATATTGATAAAATTTTATATGAATGGCAAAGAAAAGGGTATAAAACAATGAAAGAGGTTAGTAATCGAAACATGAAAAGTAATGGAGAAGCAAAAGAGTTATTTGATTACAATTGGTTAGATGATAACGAGTAAAAAGATTATTAATTATTTAGATTTATTATACCCAGATGCTCATTGTGAACTCTTATATAATAAGGATTATGAACTTTTAATTGCGACTGTTTTGAGTGCTCAGTGTACAGATAAAAGAGTTAATGTGGTGACGAAAGAGTTGTTTTCTAAATATGATTTACAAGGTTTGGCAGAAGCTGATTTAAAAGAAATTGAAGCAATTATTAGACCAGTTGGATCTTTTACAAAAAAAGCATATTATTTAAAAAGTATTGCACAAGATTTAATTCAAAATTATCAGGGGACTGTACCTAATAATCGTGATTATTTAGAAAGTTTACCAGGAGTAGGGAGAAAAACTTGTAATGTTGTTTTATCTAATCTTTATGATATTCCAACTATTGCTGTTGATACTCATGTTAATAGGGTTTCTAAAAGACTCAAGCTTGCTTTAGATAATGATTCAGTATTAAAAGTAGAAAATAAACTAATGGCTTTTTTTCCTAAAAAAAATTGGAGTAGAATTCATCATCAATTAGTTTTATTTGGGAGATATAAATGTAAAAGTTTAAATCCTAATTGTGGAGATTGTCAGTTTCAGAAAGAATGTAAATTTTATAAAGAAAAAAGATAACAAAAAAGTTATCTTTTTTAATTTGTTGGTTTCGTTTGATTTGGTTTAGTAGTTCCAGAGGTAGTAGAACTATTATCGTTATTGTTGTTATTTGAATTATTATTATTAGAATCAGAATTATCATTTTCATTATTGTCATCATTATCAGTATTATCATCTGGTTTAGATGTTGTTGAAGATGATGTAGTAATAGTTATTGGGAGACCACTACTCATTAAATCTTGATACATATTATAGGTTGACTTAATAATGAATTTATAGGAATTTGTTGGTGATGTGGCAATGTAGTTATAACTAGTTTGGCTTGTAAATCCTAAATCTGTAAGAGAACCATCACTATTTTCTAGATAGACTTGATATCCTAATTGTCCCCATGCTTCTTCACTAGTTTCTGGTGGTGTGATAGGATCCCAAGTTAAGGTAATTGATGAACCATTTACAATAGCATTTCCATTTGTTGGATTAGCTAAATTACTTTGTCTTACTGATGCTTCAGCAGGTTCAGTACCTTTCTTAAATAATTCAGTTCTTTTTAAATGTTCAGGTGTGTAAGGACCAGCTAGTTTTAATGGGTTAGATCCAAATTCTATAACTGCTTCGACTACACCACTTGGTTTAGTAAATTTAGAATTAGTTTTTAAAATTTTATTGGCTATAGCAGCCATAATTTTTCGTCTTGCTGTTCCACCGCTAGATGAGGTAATGTATTTTCCACCAGATTTATAATAGTCATCATATCCATACCAAAGGGATATAGAATAATCAGGTGTATAAACGTTATTCCAATGATCAGGAGTAGCATAATTAGGAATTCCTAATTTTTTTGCTTTATCACTATCTATTGTTGTGGTACCACCTTTGGCAGCAACGTCAGTTCCACTAACTTTAATAGAACCACCAACACCACTAGCACCACCATCAACTAACATATCAGTTATCATATAAGCTGTTTCTTCACTCATAACTCTAACTTTAGTATATTTGTAATTAAATTCTTCATCATTTTCTAAGTAAATAATTTTTGTAAAAGAATAAGGTTCAATAAAGTATCCACCTCGACCAAAGGCAGCATAAGCAGCACTCATTTGTAATGGATTTACACCATCAAATCCTCCAATTGAAGCGGATTCATATAAGTTTTCACCATAATCAATCCCAAGATTATGGGCAAATTCAGCTATTTTATCTTTGTCAACAGCTTGAAAAGCTTGAAGAGCAGGAACATTTCTACTATCTATTAAGGCATCACGCATGGTTATAGTACCTTTATATCGATTGTCGTAGTTAGTTATTGGTATACCGTTTGAATAAGTATATGGTTGATCGTAGAACGTTGTTCCAGTTGAACCATTGTTATATTCAATGAATGGTCCATAATCAAATATTGGTTTAGCAGTAGATCCAGGTTGACGTTTGATATCTGTTGCCCGATTTGTACCAGTTTTAATAAAGTTTCTACCACCACCTAAGGCTAAAATTGAGCCATCTTTAGTTGAAGTAACAGCAATACCATTTTGAACTAAATCATCAACAAAAGTATAAATTTCACCTTTTTCTAAGGAAGTTACAACATTTTGAATATTTTTATCTAAAGTAGTGTAAATAGCCATTGGTGTTTTAGTAGGATCAACACTAGTTTTTTTCTCAACATCTTCTAATACATATTCAATAAATGCTTGATTACCATTATCTACAGTTGTTGTTTCATTAGTATTATTTTTAATTAAAGATTCGATTGGAATATCACCAGCATTTTTTGCTTCTTCTTCAGTAATATATCCATGTTTTACCATTAACGATAAAACAGTTTTTTGACGCTTTTTAGCATTTTCAGGATTTTTTATTGGATTATAATAAGCAGGATTATTAAACATACCAACTAAAAGAGACGCTTCTGGAAGTGATAAATCACTAACTGATTTTCCAAAATAGTTTTGACTAGCTTGTTCAACGCCATTAATACTATCATAATTAGCTCCACCATAGCCAAGCCATAAAGAGTTAACATAAAATTCAATAATTTCTTCTTTAGTATAAACTCTTTCAATTTTAAAAACAGCCATATAAATATCAGTAAATTTTCTAATGATACTAACAGCACTACTAGTATAAGTGTTTTTGACTACTTGCATTGTTAGAGTAGAGGCACCACCAGCATTTTTACCCAAAGCTTGATTTATACTAGCTTTTAGAAATCTTGCAGCATCAAAACCATTATGTTGGAAAAATCTTGAATCTTCAGTAGCTACTAAGGCATCAACAAATACCTGAGGTAAGTCATCATAAGTTATTAGAACTCGATTTTCTGATCCTACACGAGCTAATTCTTCACCATCAGCATAATAAAGAACAGTTGCTTCTTTATTATATAGCTTAGTAGTGTTAAAATCTGGGGCAGATATAATAATATATAAAGCAAAGGTTAAAACAACTAATGCTGCTATAATGCCTAAAGAAACAAAAAATATTAAAAATTTATTTTTATTTTTAGCTTTTTCTTTTATTTTTTTTGTTCCTTTTTGTACAGAGTTTTTTGCTTTATTAAGCGTTCCTTTCATTTGTTTTTTGATATTAGCCATTATTTATCCTCCTTGAAATAAATTTTATCTACAATTTTTAAATAATCTAGTGGTGGATTAAATCCATATTTTATTAGATAACCTTTGTTTTTAATAAAATCAAAAGGAATACTTTTTCTAATACTATTATTTAAATAATTAATAAAATCTTCTCCTTTTAATAGATATACATGTTCATTGATTTTAATTATTAAAAATACTATTCCTTGATGGATTAAGATTTTCTTAATATGTTCAATTTGATGATTATGAATATTTTGAAGAGGAAAAGATGTTTTATTTTTAGTAACTTTAGCTTCATATTCAATATATTTTCCTCGGTATAATCCATTATAGTCTAAGGTTGATGGTTCCTTAAAATAAGCTTTTTCAATTATTTTGCCTTTATTATTATATGTAACTTTAGAGATACCAATAGGTGTAGGTTTTTTGAAAATTAAGGCTTTATCTATTTCAAGATAATATTCATTACTTAAGTTAAGTTCATCTTCTAAATCCATTCCACGATTTTTGTAAGTTAAGGGGTTTTGATAATTCTTTTTTATGCTGTTTGGGTACTTCATGAAACCACCTAGTTAAATTATACTATAAATATCTAAATTTTACTATAAGTTGAAAAAGGAGTTTACAATATTTTTTTTGATATATTTTGTCGAATAGCTTTCTTTTTTATTATTTTTAAGTACTATTTAGATTAAGGTGAGTGATTTTAATGTTTCGAGTAGAAGTATTTTTTGATGAAATGCTTGAAAAGATAGAAAAAGCTAAGATTATGTTAGATGAAAGTAGAATACGTGTTAAGTAGTCAAAAATAAAGAACAAATCATAAAATATATAATAGATATTAGTATATTTAACGATTTTTTGGCTACTTGACAATAAGTACTAATATTATTATAATTAGGGCGTAAGAAGGTGGTAATTTTGTATAGTGGTGAGAAAATTATGTTGACAACTCAAGATATTTTAAATAAGGATTTTAAAATAGATGCAAGAGGGTATCGGCCTCAAGAAGTTGATAAATTTTTGGATATAATTATTGCTGATTATACAGAATTTTCAACTCTTCTAAAAAAGCAAGAGAAAGAAATACAAGTTCTGACTGAAAGAAACATGAAGATGAAACAAGAATATCAAAAGTTACGTAGTAGATATGAGGCTTTAAATGATGGAGAAAGCTCTCAAGGGTCAGTTAGTAATGTTGATATTTTAAGAAGACTTAGTCAGTTAGAAAAAACAGTATTTGGAAGAAATGAATAATACTTAGGCAAATGCTGCATTATTAAAATGTAGAGGAAAGTCCATGCTCACACTATCTGTGATTGATAGTAGTGTTCATGCTTAGGGAAAAAATAACCTAAGGCAAGATTTAAAATCTTGACGGCGAAGAAATTACCTTAAATGGTTTTAGTATTCGTAAAGTGCCAAAGAGACGAGTAGTCTTGGAAACGAGACTGGTGGAACGAGGTAAACCCCATGAGTGAGAAACCCAAAATATGGTAGGGGAGTCCTTAATCGATAATAAGAATGAGATTAGGAAGAGAAATCTAGATAAATATTTGCCACACTTTTAGTGTACAGAACATGGCTTATTAGTGTTATTTATTTTTAAAATTACAAAGGAGTGAAAAATCTTGAACGAAATTGGTGAGCTCTTTAGAGTGACCAGGGAGGAAGCTGGCGTAACTATTGGAGAAGCTAGCAAAGATTTGGATATAAAAGAGGTTATTTTAGAAAATATTGAAGATGGAAACATTGGATGTTTTAAAGATATATTTGTATTAAAGGATAATATCTATAATTATGCTAAATATTTAGGGATAAATCCTGACAAAATGGTAGATGATTTTAATGAGTATATGTTTGAATATACTTCAAAAATTCCAGTAAAAGAAATTGAAAAAAAAATTCAGGAAGAAGAAGCTAAAATTGAAAAAAAGGAAGTTTTATCACCATATACCATTGAAAGAAAAAGATACAATAAAAATATTTTTATATTTGTTTATTTGTTTATTTTATTTGTGATAGTAGGTATTATTTTTTGGAGTGTAAAACAAATAACATTAAATAAAGATAGTGCCTCTGTTATTAGTTATGTAAAATAGGAGTGTAATTTATGAATTTACCAAATAAAATAACAATTTCAAGGATTATATTGTCAATTATAACATTGATTTTATTGATGGTTCCTTGGTATCAATTAGGAATTAATTTTCCTATATTTACAATAGCTGGTAAAGTTATTGTTGATTCAAAGTATTTAATTGCAGGAGTTTTCTTTATAGTTGCGTCTTTTACTGATTTTTTAGATGGTTATTTGGCTAGAAGTAAAAATTTGGTAACAGATTTTGGTAAAGTTATGGATGCGATTGCTGATAAAATACTTGTAAATGGCATATTGATTATTTTAGCTTGTCAAGGTTTTATAAGTGTCCTAGTGCCAGTAGTAATTATTTTGAGAGATACGTTTGTTGATTCTATTAAAATGGCTAGTGGAAATAAGGGAAAAGTAGTTGCAGCTAGTGTTTTAGGAAAATTAAAAACAATTTGTATGATGATAGGAGTATCTTTTATGTTATTTTATAATATTCCTTTTGAGCTTGTTGGCGTGCCTTTTGCAGATGTTTTAATTATTATTGCGTGTATTTTATCAGTAATATCTGGTTGTCAATATTATTACAAGGCTAAAGATTTAATTTTTAAGGAAAAATAAAGAAACTTAAGATTTTAGGTTTCTTTTTATTTGTGGTAAAATAGATTTAAGTTTGGTGATACTAATGAAACATGTTTTACAGTTAATAATTGATTTTATAAGTAGTATTTTAAAATTATTGTTTAATTCAACAAAAAGAGAGATACAAAAGGAAGATAAAAGGGATAATTTTTATAATTCAAAGGAACTAATAAAGAAAGAATATGATGAGAATAGTACAAGTTCTACGGGTGATGGAACGAGGAACTTATTTAAAGAATATATAAGTCTTAATAAAAAAATTATTACAAAAGAAAATATTGAAAATGAATTAAATAAAGTACTAGAAAAAATGTTTAAATTAAAAATAAAAGATTTACCTAATGAAGAAAAAGTTAGTTTAAAAAAATATACTAAAAAGATGATTGTTAAAGTAGAAAAAAATAAAAACAGAATTAAATCTATAGAAGCATTGAATATGTTTATAAAGACAAATGTAAAAAAGGATGTTGAAGAAAAAAATAGTGAAGTTGAAAACATTTTTAAACTAAAAGAATTTAAAATAGAAGAAAAAAAAGTGATTTTATCATCTGGTGCTAAAAAGGAGCAAAATGATAAGCAAAAATTAAATGTTTTAGTAACTGAATTACCTAAGGAGAAAGAATTTATTGAAGTAAAAAAAGCTGATGATATTTTTGATGAAAAGATTTTTAAGGAGAGAAAGGATTTAGTAGAGATAAAACCTAGTTATTTAAAAAAAGATAATAAAAGCGAAGAAAGAATTATTTTTCCTGTTTTTGATTTACCAAAAACAGGAGAAGATGTAAAATCACAAGAAGTTATCAAAGAAGTAATAGAAGATAAAGAAACCGATTTATTAGATGAGATATTTATTTCAAATATACAATTAAATAAAGAAGAGGTAGTGGAGAAAGATGGGGAAGAAAAAGAACTAAAAGAAATTAATAATCAAATGAAAGATAATTTTGAAAATAAGAAAAAAATAAATCCAGAGGAATTAAAAAAAGTTGATAAAAAGGAAGAAAAACTTTCTGTAATTGTAATAGGTTTTTCAAAGATAAAAAAAGAAAATGATCAAGTTATTGAAAAGGCAGAACAAGAAATATCTAAAGAAGACTTTATGGAAAAGGAATATGATTTTGTAGAAAGTTTATTAAATGAAAGAATAAGTAGTTTAGAAAGTTTATTGTTAAAAAAGTTAAAAGAAGAAGAAAAGAATAAAGTATTATCAGAATTGAAACGATTAAAAACTATAAAAGAAAAAGTTTTTTTATATAAAGAGAAAGATCTAGAAGCTTTACGAATATCTTTAGAAGAGTCAATTACTCCTGAAGAGCTAGAAAAGATTACTTTGAAGTTTAAAACATTAGAAGAAGACGCTGAATTAAAGCAAAAAGAAATTTTAATTCAAAGTATGCAAAATAAATCCGAGCAAGAAATTAAAAATATGGAAAAATTATTGATAAAAGAAGCTTTAAGAAAATCTATAAAAAGTCTGGAAGTGCCCTTATTTTTAAGTTTTCCTTTTATTAAAAATAGTTTTTTTAGGAAGTTTGTTTCTGGTTTATTTGTTTTTCGAACATTTGGTTTTATAAAGAATATTTTATTTGGAACTATTAGTGCTGAAAAAACTATTGATTTATCATATATAAAAAGAGGTAATGATGCTTTAAATGAAGCAATTGTAATAATGGAGAAGAATATTACTACTTTTGAAGAGTTAAAGAAAATAACACTATTAAAATATCCAGAATTAGAAAGGGATGAAGAGTTTTTAATTTATATAGATAATTTAGAAAAAAAATTACAAAAAAGATATGAAAAGTTATTAAAGCAAGATAAAGTTGTAAAAAAGTATTTTAATAAATCTAAAGTTTTAGTAAGAAAGAAAAAAGTAGCATAAGAGATAAAGAAATATTATAATTAAAAGGATAGAAAGCGTTAAAAAAGCATGGTTATTTATGAGTCCTGTATAATTGGTAATGTTGGCTTAATATATCTTTCAAATTATAGATATACTACTTCTTCTAGTGGTGGTAGTTTATTAGCTAGCTTGGTTTATTTTAATTATGCATTTTTTATTATTACTAATGGATATTTATTAAATAGATTATGTACGTTTTTCCAAAGATATTTTTCTATCAGTGTATTTAAATTTAAAATAAAAATAGAATTGCAAGGTTTAAATGAAGGAACAAGTACAAATCATTTTGTTTTAAAATGATAACTAAAGTTTATTTGGTTATTTTTTAATTTTTAAAATTTGTTTTTATATTCTTGAATTTTTTATAAATGTGGTATTAATATTTTTAATATTTGTAGTTAAATGCCACCACAAACAATTGTTTGTTAAAAATGTTGACAAACAATTTTAGATATAATAAAATGAAGTTGTACTTAAAAGTTAGGAGAAAATATGAAAACAACAAAAGATATAAAAGACAAAGATAAAGCTTTGGAGGCTGTTTTAGCAGATATTGAAAAGCAATTTGGCAAAGGTGCTATTATGAAACTTGGAGAAGATTCTCATATGGAAATTGATGTAACTAGTAGTGGGTCTTTAACTCTTGATGTAGCTCTTGGTGTTGGAGGATTTCCTAAGGGAAGAATTATTGAAATATACGGACCTGAGTCTTCTGGTAAAACAACTTTTGCTTTACAAGCTATTGCTGAGGTTCAAAAAGAAGGTGGAAGAGCAGCTTTTATTGATGCTGAACATGCATTAGATCCAATATATGCTAAAAATTTAGGAGTAAATATTAGTGATTTATTGCTTTCTCAACCTGATACAGGAGAGCAAGCACTAGAAATATGTGAAGCGTTAGTACGTAGTGAAGCAGTTAATATTGTGGTAATTGATTCTGTTGCCGCTTTGGTTCCTCAAGCAGAGATTGATGGAGAGATGGGAGATAGTCATGTAGGACTTCAAGCAAGGTTGATGAGTCAAGCTTTACGAAAGCTTTCGGGAACAATTAATAAAACAAAAACAACAGCAATTTTTATTAATCAATTAAGAGAAAAAGTAGGAATTATGTTTGGTAATCCAGAAACTACTCCAGGTGGTCGAGCTTTAAAGTTTTATTCCACAATTCGCTTAGATATTCGTCGGGCTGAACAAATAAAACAAGGAGACCAAGTGATTGGAAATAAAACCAATATTAAAGTAGTTAAAAATAAAGTTGCTCCACCTTTTAAAACAGCTAGTGTAGATATTATGTATGGAGAAGGAGTAAGTCGAGAAGGAGAAATTATTGATATTGCTAGTGAATTAAATATTATGGAAAAAAGTGGTTCTTGGTATGCCTATAATGGAGATAAAATTGGTCAAGGGAAAGAAAATGTTAAAATATTTTTAAAAGAAAATTCTTCTATAAAAGATGAAATTGAACAAAAAATTAGAGAACACTATGGTTTTATAAAAATTGAAAAAAAGAAAGATGAAAAGAAATCAAATTAAATTAAATCTTTCTTTTTTTTGAGTTGTAGTTTATAATTATTGTTATAAGAATAAGGGGGATAGGAAAGAGGTTTTTTTAGTGAAAGTAACATTAGATAAGGAAAACAGGTTTTTAACGAGTGATGGTTTGGTAGATTTAAAAGAGGCTTTTATATATAGTGGAATAAAAGCTGCATGGTGTTATAAGCCAGGAACCAATGTCATCAGTTTAAGGAAACTACATAAGAAATTGTGTGGTTTTTATTATGG